>JAUIKP010000522.1 GCA_030430725.1 Nitrospiria bacterium | reverse complement strand
AGCCAGAAAATAATATTGGATGCGTGCAGGCGTCCTTCCAAAAGCCTGTCCTGAAAGGAAAATTAGGAAAAGACTGAAGAGGCAACATAGGCCTAAACAGGATTGAGTAAAAGAAAACTTTGTGAATGATCATAGCATAAGCGTCCTATGTCGAGCATGGCGTTTTGAATTATATAATTCTGTCCGCCCCGCCATCTGTCCGGAGGAACTTGTGTGACAAATGAGGGGTTTGCTATCCGAAGACAACCGGGTCGTTCTACTCGTGAAACAGGGGAAAACTGTCCCTACTCCGGAAACCTGACCGGCCCCGTTTATGAAACTGTTTGAAACATACATGGCTCACCAATCTCCCGGGATACGCCCAAAAAGAAACGTGTTCATTCAGGAGACCCTCGCGTTCGTCAATTCCGTATAATTATGTGGAGGGTCATTTGTGGATAGCACTTACCGCTGGAAATGGTATAGTACTTAGTATACCGATCCCGGTTGGGATAAGTGGGGCGCCTTGTCAAAATTTTTTATCAGGAAAAGACGGTTGTAAGGAATCAGGTTCCATTTCTCGATTGAATGTGTTCTCCATGGATTTCCCAATGCGAATGGCCCTTGCGGAAAGGTGAGAAAGTCAGTGAAAACCTCCCATCCTGTGTTTGACCACCACGATGATCTGAAAGAAAGTCCCCTCATCCCTCAGGCCAGTAATGGGCAGACGCGACCGCCCACGTTATTTATCATATTCGGAGCCCAAGGGGATCTCACGAAGAGAAAATTGATTCCGGCACTATATAACCTGGCCTCAAGTCATCATCTCCCTCAAGAATTTGCCATTCTTGGGATAGATGGCATTCCCATGGATACGGATGACTTTCGGGAGAAAATCCGCCAGGACATCGATGAATTATGCCCCCGTCCCATCGATGTCACCATCAAAGAATGGCTCCTTGATCGGTTGCATTACCTCTCAGGGGATTTCCGGGATCCTCAAACCTACGAACGACTCCAGGCGCTTCTGACACAATTAAACACCACACACGGAACCCAGGGGAATTATCTCTATTACATGGCCACGGCTCCAACATTTTTTGCGGAAATCGTTGAGCAACTTGGCGCAAAAGGATTAGTCGAACATCGAAAAGATTTTTCCCGTCGTATCGTCATTGAAAAACCATTCGGTCATGATTTGCCGTCGGCTCGATCGCTCAATCAAGCTCTGAGACAGGTGCTCGATGAAAGTCAGATTTACCGGATCGATCATTATCTTGGAAAAGAAACCGTTCAAAATATTTTAATCTTTCGTTTTGCGAACGGTATCTTTGAACCCATCTGGAACCGCCAATACATTGATCATGTGCAAATCACTGTTGCGGAAACGTTAGGGGTTGAGCATCGCGGGGCCTATTATGAAAAAGCGGGTGCGCTCCGTGACATGGTATCCAATCACCTCCTGCAAATTTTGGCATTCGTAGCGATGGAACCACCGAATACGTTTGATCCCGAAGCAGTCAGGAACGAGAAAGCGAAGGTCCTCCGTGCCATCCAGCCAATGAACCCCGTAGAGGTTTTACAATCAACGGTTGCCGGACAATATGAGGCCGGATTGATTAATGGTCAAAGAGTCCTTCCTTATCGAAGGGAAAAAGATGTCGATCCAGCCTCCCTAACTGAAACCTTTGCCGCCATGACCTTAGGCATTGAAAGTTGGCGCTGGGAAGGGGTGCCCTTTTACCTACGAACCGGCAAACGGTTACAAACCCGAGTGACCGAAGTGGTTATTCAGTTTAAATCTGCCCCGCTGATGTTATTTCGTAAGACTCCCGTCGACCGACTCACGCCGAATGTGCTTGTCATTCGCATTCAACCGGATGAGGGCATTTCCCTGAGTTTTGGAGCCAAAATTCCAGGACCCAAAGTCAAGGTCGGGACGGTGGATATGGACTTCCAATATGCGGAATATTTCGGCGATGCCCCAAGCACGGGCTATGAAACGCTCCTGCACGACGTGATGGCCGGAGACGCAACACTTTTTCAGCGAAGTGACAGCGTCGAAGTGGGTTGGAGTATCGTCGATCCCATTGTCAAAGTGTGGGAGAGCCTGGGCTCGCATGCCATTCGTCCCTATGGCTCAGGGAGCTGGGGACCGCTGGAAGCGGATGCCCTGCTGGCCAAGGACGGCCGAATGTGGAGAAACCACGGATAAGGCAACCGTTGAGTATCCGTGAATTTCACGTGCCCTTACACAACAGATGAATGTTTGAAAGCTTTGAGCCTCGGGGTCCTCAAACACGACCACTTACCTTTTTCACACGACAGCAGGTTTGACTGGAGTCAGAATCATTCCTGAGCGCGGTCCCAGGTCGGATAAGACAACTTTTCCTTGTTCACACTTAAAGTGGTGTCCAGTAAGCTGGTCCTCAAGCCATCGAGCGACCTTTCCTACCCACGGGGCGATATCAATCTGGATGGAGACGGAGTGATCATCATTATGAATAAGAATCACCACAAAATTTCTTGGCGTCTTTTTCAGAA
>JAUIKP010000521.1 GCA_030430725.1 Nitrospiria bacterium | reverse complement strand
AAAAAGCTCCTATTCAGGCCTAGGTTGGGGGAAGAAGGGGCCCCGCCCATTGCCCTTTCACGCGCTGAACATCCACCAGATTATTCGGCGGACCCAGATCGGCCATGAGTTTGGTATCAATCCGGCCATGAGTCACATGCAATAGTTGTGGCTCACCGACACCCGGCCCCTTAAACCAATACCATCCCGGACAGTCGGGCGTGGTGTGATTCCAGTTTGGAATCACGTGGCGCAGGGCATGTTCCAGTTTCGCTTGAACCTGATTCGCGTCATGCTGTCCCAATACTGATTGAATGTCGGCATACAATGCTTCCGCATGGGCGTGCAAGGTCATGGGATTGAGAATCCTTTCGTTTGAACATTCGGGAAAGATCGCCACACACCATACGTCATTTTCTTCCGGCGATTCAACGTTCGCCAGGAATTGCAACAGATCTGCATCGCAACCGTGAGAAGGGTTTCTCGTAATCTGACTGGCTTTTGTCCGGGAAGCCAACGGGTCGGTAGGCTGCACGATTAAAAAAATTGGACCAGAGTGGTTTACTGAAAATGCCGCATCGGCTCGTGGGAACCATCACAATTGTGAACACGAAACCTCTCAACGATTTTTCCCTAAGAATGTATTCGATCTTCACTTCGGGTCTGATTTTTGCGAGCCGATAGGGAGTGAGCAGTCCTGGTTGGCCGCTAGTCATCGTTAATATGGTGACCGTGTTTCTGAGTGATTGGATTTCTCCTCAAGCCGGGTACGAATAGCGTGCAGCTATGGGAAAATTTGCCTGGTTTCAAAAGGTCGGTGTTTTATGAAGATAAGGAAACATGAGGGGGATGAGAGCGGGTGGTAAGGAAGTGGACAGGAAACATCGTACTCGTCTTCATTGGATGTGGGATGGCCTTTGTCCTCGTTGAATTCGGTCTTTCCCTTTTCGGAATTTCCTACCCCTCTTTCTTTATTGCTGACAATCTGACCGGCTATGCCCATAAACCGGGAGCTGAAGGTCTTTATAATAATGAAGGTGAAGCCTACATTCGGATCAATCGTTCAGGGATGCGCGATCGTGAGTACAGTCTGGAGAAGCCTGTTGGGACCTTCCGGATTGCGCTTCTGGGCGATTCCTACACGGAAGCGATGCAGGTCCCGACAGAACAGATCTATGGGGCCAGTCTTGAACGCGAGTTGTCGGATTGTCCCTCTCTTGCCGGGCGTCAGGTAGAAGCCATGAACTTCGGTGTGTCCGGCTTCAGTACAGCCCAGGAATTACTGGTGCTGCGTCATAAGGCTTCTCCCTATGATCCGGATCTCGTCCTGCTGGCATTGTATACAGAGAACGATATTCGTGGGAACCTGAGAGAACTGGCCGGGAAAACCAATATCCCCTATTTCATCATGAACGACGGGCGCCTCGTCCTCGACAATTCTTTCCATCACACGACGGAGTTTTGGCTTCAACACTTTCCGCTGAGTGCCGAAGCCTTTGACGTCTCCCGCGTGCTCCAGGTGCTTCGCCAGGGCAAATACAGACTACAATCCTTTCTGGAAGAAATGGCCCAGCAAGAGAAGATGAAGGGCTGGGAAGATCCCGCTCTTCGTCTCGACCTCCTGGTCTATCTCGACCAACCGGACCCATCCTGGGAAAATGCCTGGAAGATTACCGAACGATTGATCGTGCAAATGAAGCGAGAGGTAGAGGATGGGGGACGCCGATTCCTTCTTGTGAGCCTTTCCAATCCCGACCAGGTTCATCCTGACGTGCAACACCGACAGGCGTTGGCCCGTCAACTTGGCGTGCCGGATCTTTTGTATCCTGATCGGCGAATTCAGGCTTTGGCGAAACGGGAAGGCATTGAGTTATTGAGCCTGGCAGAACCACTCGCCACCTATGCGGAACGGCAGGGTGTGTTCCTGCATGGATTTCAGAACACGGAATTGGGGAAGGGTCACTGGAACGCCGCCGGTCACGGGCTTGCGGGGAAGCTGATGTCCGAGAGGATCTGCCTGATGGTGGAATCGATAGCTCCGGCGAAAGACATCCAGGTGGAATGACACTCATTATTTCCACTCCCTATGGGTCTGATGTAACCCACATTCAACACCTGTGCTGTCATATGCTATTCCTGGGACCTTCAGGACATGACGTGAATGCCATGCGTGAGGAGTGTGTTGGGGAATTATCGGGATGATGGCCTCAGGTGCCCCTGCCGGATGATCATTTAAGACCTTCCCTTCCAGTGTGGAAGAGAACACGTTAAGCCCTGCTATGGTTGAACCTTTATCTTCTCTTCATTCTTCTCACTCCGATCGACCACAAATCCCGACAAGCCTTTGGACCCTGGGTCTGGTGAGTGTGTGGATCTGTCGTTCGAGCAGATTCACAGCTTGCTTCCGGTCTATATGGGGACGGTGCTTGGAGCCAGTCTGTTGTCGGTGGGCATCATTGAGGCATTTGCTGAAGCCGCAGGCTACTGACCAAGATGTGTTCCGGCGCGTGAAGTGATCCTTGGGGCAAACGCAGGCTGCTCAAGTGATTGACTA
>JAUIKP010000520.1 GCA_030430725.1 Nitrospiria bacterium | reverse complement strand
TAAGACGGTCTCAACAATGAACGTGCGGAGTGTGGAATTCTCAATCGGAAACAATATTTCAACCCGCCGGTCCATATTGCGTGGCATGAGATCGGCGCTTCCCAGAAATAATTCATCCTGACCTCCGTTCCGAAAATAATAACAGCGGGAATGCTCAAGGAATCGTCCGACAAGAGATCTGACCGTGATGGTCTGACTGAGTCCTGGAATCCCAGGGCGGAGCCCGCACATGCCACGTACCATGAGTTCAATCTTGACCCCTGCCTGAGAAGCTCGATACAAAGCCTGAATTGAGGCTTTGTCGACGAGCGAATTCACCTTGAATGCCAGGTAGCCATCTCCATGTTGTTGTTGGCGGGAGATTTCCCGATCGATCCGCTCGATAATATTCGTTCGAATCCCGACCGGCGCAATCAAGAGTTTCGTGTAAGAATCCTTTTTGGAATACCCCGTCAAGGCATTGAACAGATCAGTGACATCTTCACCGAATACCGGATGACAGGTAAATAAACTGAAATCTGTATAGAATTTGCTGGTGATGGGGTTGTAATTGCCGGTTCCGAGGTGCAGATATCGACGAATGCCATCCGATTCCCGACGAACGACCATGCAGACCTTGGCATGCGTTTTCAGGCCCAGGACGCCATACACCACATGGACGCCTTCATCTTCTAATTTTCTCGCCCATTCAATATTGTTTTCCTCATCGAACCGGGCTTTGAGTTCCAGGAGTACGGCAACCTGCTTGTCATTTTGTCGGGCCTCCATGAGGGCATCTACCACAGGGGAGTTGATGCCCACTCGATAGAGTGTCTGCTTAATGGCTAGCACCTTCGGGTCCAGGGCGGCTTGTCGAATGAAATCCACGACGGGGGAGAAGCTGTCGTATGGGTGATGAAGGAAGATGTCTTCCCGTTTGATGAGGGAAAATAATGATTCCTTTGAAGTGGGGTCGTGCAGAATATTGGGGAAATGTGGTGAAAATTTCAGATCCGGTCGTTCAATGGCTGTGAGTTCCATGAGATTCGAAAGGCCGAGACGGAAATCATAGGTGTAGACTTGATAGGGCGCCAAGTTAAGATTTCTGACCAGGATATCTTTGATGGAATCCGGCATGTGCCGGTCCAATTCCAATCTCACGACCGACCCGAATTGGCGTAAATCAATTTGTTCCTCAATGGCCGCCAGCAGGTCGCCGGCTTCATCCTCTTCAATTTCAAAATCGGCATCCCTGGTAATGCGAAAATAATAGGAGGCCTGGATTGTCAGGCCCGGAAACAATAAATCCAGATTGGCGGCGATGATGTCCTCCAGCCATACAAAGTTGGTGCACTCCGCTCCGGTGGCTAATCCCAATTGTTCATCGTCTGATACCTGCGATTCGTCTGGAATTCTGATCAATCTTGGGAACAATGACGGAACCTTTATACGTGCAAAACATTCTCCACGGTCTGGATCGTGGGCCACGACGGCCAGGTTGACCGTGAGGTTGGAGATATGGGGAAAAGGATGGCTGGGGTCAAAGGCCAAAGGAGTCAGTGCGGGGAACACTTCTTTTCGAAAATATCGGCGGAGGAGGGATCGTTGTTTGGGTTTGATGTCCTGGTAGGGAAGAAGGCGAATATGTGTTTGGCTTAGACGCGGCATCAGGTCATCCTGCCAACATTGTGTGATGCGGGAAAAACTCCGGAGAAGGGTGTCCCGGATTTGCCCCAATTGTTCGGAAGGACTCATGCCATCCAGTGCGGCTTCCAGCACTCCGCTGGATAATTGTTCGCGTAATCCGGAAATCCGGATCATGAAAAATTCGTCAAGATTATTAAAAAAAATCGAAAGGAATTTGACTCGTTCCAGTAACGGGTGGCTTGGATCTTCTGCCTCTTCCAGCACCCGTTTATTGAATTCCAGCCAACTCAGTTCCCGGTTCAGGAACAGTTTGGGGTCCTCAAGATTATCGATGACGTCGGGTGTGTCGGGGGCCTTCGGTGTTGTCTGATGAGTCATGATCAGATCTCCTATTATGCCTGTAAAGGAATGACGGGGTATTGTACCTGTTTGAAATGATTCTGGCACATGATCCAATCAAACGGGTCTATGCCGACGTAAACGGCTTTAGGAGGATTGAAGTGTGGCTTTACAGTTTTCCCCCTTGTTTTTGAAGTTTTTTCCATTGTTTTGGGATTTGTTGATACACCTGGGATTGCTGGTTTCGTAACCGTTCAACCATCAGTCCGGTGACATAAGCGATGCCGGTTCCCCTGGAGTGTTGTTTGATCGCGAGGAGCCGTTGCTCAGCCACCACCGCATCTTGATGGTGTCCCAGAAGATCCTGCGTGTATTTCGCTTGCTCAAGAAACCGTTTGGCTCGCTTGCCAAGCAAGGGCTCGGCGAGTTCAATCGCATATCGCGCCCGTTTCAAGAGTATTCGAGTGCGATGCAGGTCGGCTTTCGGAAATAAACTGTTTGAGGCATTTACAAAATCTTGAACTTTGTGAAAGGCTTTTCTTGCTAAATCCGTTATTGTCAGGGGAGAGGGCTGAAATGGTAAA
>JAUIKP010000519.1 GCA_030430725.1 Nitrospiria bacterium | reverse complement strand
TGGAGTCGGGCCAGGCTCAATCTGCACAACCAGAATCGTATCAGGAGCCGGAGTCCCTCAACTGACCGCAGTCTCGGATTGCGCCAACATCGCCAAAGAGCACCAAATACCTGTGATTGCTGATGGAGGCATTAAATATTCTGGAGATCTTACCAAAGCCCTAGCGGCCGGAGCCTCTTGTGTGATGATCGGATCGCTCTTTGCGGGAACTGAAGAATCTCCAGGGGAGACTGTGTTGTATCAAGGCCGAACCTACAAAGAATACCGAGGAATGGGATCATTGGGAGCCATGGAACGCGGAGGAAAGGATCGCTACTTTCAAGAGGGCCGCGAATCTTCAAAATTGGTCCCTGAAGGCATTGAAGCCCGCGTTCCTTACAAAGGAAATCTCGCGGTCATGGTTTATCAATTAGTCGGAGGACTAAAGGCAGGAATGGGGTACTGTGGATGTCGAACAATCGAAGAACTTCAACAGAATGCTCAGTTCATTCAACTTACCTCTGCAGGGCTGCGAGAAGCCCACGTTCATGATGTGGTGATTACGAAGGAGGCCCCCAATTATCGGGCTGACTAGGATCTGATTCTGTCCCACAGTCAGCCAGGTCCCCCGTTGACGAATTGACCCGCACGCCATGCACTCGCACCACGATACCATTGCCATTCTGGATTTTGGATCGCAGTATACGCAACTCATTGCACGGCGAATACGCGAATTCCATATTTTCTCCGTTATTCTTCCCTCACAGGCGACGGTTCAGGATATCCTGAACTATAACCCCAAAGGAATTATTTTCTCTGGCGGACCGGCCAGTGTCTCCCAGGCCCATTCCCCGAAAATTGACAGCCAAATTTTTGATCTTGCCATACCCATTTTAGGGATCTGCTATGGTATGCAATTGCTTGCTCATCAATGTGGCGGAACCGTCAACCCCACACCTCATCGTGAATTCGGTCGAGCCGATCTGACCATTGACGACAACACGAATTTATTTCTCGGCCTGGAGCCGTCAAGCGCATTTCCCGTTTGGATGTCTCATGGGGATTCCGTTCAACAGCTTCCACCTGGATTTCAGGTGATCGCCCATACGGTCCACGCCCCGATCGCCGCCATGAAATCCTCCAAAGGTAGGCAACAGCTCTATGGTATCCAATTTCACCCTGAAGTCATCCACACCCTTCACGGGTCAACGATTCTTCAAAATTTTGCACGCCATATCTGCCACTGCGAGCCAACCTGGACAATGGGTTCATTCATTGAACAGGCTGTGGCAAAAATCCAGCAGACTGTCGGAAACGGTAAGGTCATTTGCGCCCTCAGCGGGGGAGTGGATTCCACAGTGGCCGCGGTTCTGGCCCACCGGGCAATCGGAGACCAATTGACCTGCCTCTTCATTGACAATGGCCTCATGCGAAAAAATGAGGTAGCTCAATTACAAACGACTTTTGATTCCGCCTATCATCTGAAAGTTCGTATTGCGGACCATGGAGACACATTTCTGACCGCACTCGGACGCACAACAGACCCAGAGCGCAAACGAAAAATCATTGGGCGGCAATTCATTAAAGTTTTTGAACAGGAAGCGGTAGCTTTAGGCAAGGTTAGATTTCTTGTTCAGGGGACACTATATCCGGATGTGATCGAAAGTTTGAGTGTGAAAGGACCATCGGCCACGATCAAAACACATCATAATGTCGGTGGTTTGCCGAGGCGCATGAAGTTCAAACTGATTGAGCCCTTTCGAGAGTTGTTTAAAGATGAAGTTCGTCAATTGGGATTGGAATTGGGTCTGCCGGAGGATATTGTCTGGAGACAACCCTTCCCCGGTCCAGGCTTGGCAATTCGCATCATTGGTTCCGTGACCGCCCAGCGTCTAGCCATTCTTCGTGAGGCGGATGCCATTGTTCGTGACGAAATTGAACGAGCTGGGCTGTCAAGAATCATCTGGCAATCGTTCGCTGTCTTGCTGCCAATCCAAACCGTGGGAGTCATGGGCGACCAACGGACCTACGAATCCGTGATCGCCATTCGTGCCGTCACCAGTACGGACGGCATGACTGCAGACTGGGGCGTGATTCCACCAGGGGTGTTGGGCAAAATGTCCAATCGGATTATTAATGAAGTACAAGGGATCAACCGGGTAGTGTATGACATTAGCTCAAAACCGCCAGCAACGATCGAATGGGAATAGATATGCCTCAGGCAGAGAAAACAGTCCGGTTACAAAAAATCATCGCCCGTTCCGGTGTCGCTTCCAGACGCAAGGCTGAGGAACTGATCCAACATGGGCTGGTCACCGTCAATGGGGCAACGGTCATGACGCTAGGGACCAAAATTGATCCTGCGGTTGACCACATCAAGGTCGAAGGACGCCATTTGAAGTCCCGACCTCCTGATATGTTTCTCATGCTGAATAAGCCATTGGGCTATATTTCCACCTTGCATGATCCTGCGGGTCGCCCCACGATTAAGGCCTTGGTCCCGAAACCTTCTATCCGGCTATTCCCCGTGGGACGTTTGGACTATGATAGTGAAGGCTTACTTCTACTTACGAATAACGGTGATATTGCTCAGGCCT
>JAUIKP010000032.1 GCA_030430725.1 Nitrospiria bacterium | reverse complement strand
TCTAATACCTGCACGGTCAATCCCGAAAATCCCGAAGCCACCTCACTCTCTCGCATGCTCAGGGCAGCTGAGGGTGCCGCGAAGGATGCCGGCATTCCGCACCATCATTTTCGTATCGTGCAACTCCCGATGAATGTATTTGAATCGGGAGCTCTGCTCAGGTCCAATACCGGCCACGAACAGTCGCAAACCGTCTTGGCATTCGCCCAGGAAGCCAATATTGCTGTCCTGGTGAACCGGCCCCTGAATGCCATTCCTGAAAAAGGCGGAGGCATGATTCGCCTCGCAGATCCCCAGATTGAAATTTCCAATACAAACTTTGATGCACAACATCCAAAAGTCGCCGCGCTCGAGCACGATTACAAGCAGGTGTTAGCACCCCAAGTCCCCAAACCGGAAAGAGGAGCGCCCCCCCTGGACTATTTCAACTGGGCCGAAGAATTGAAACGAATTCGTCCGTCCATCCAAAACCTCGAGCACTGGGACCAAATCGAATCACAAACGATTGCCCCCCATGCCAATCAGGTCTTCCAACTGCTCACCCGACATTTTGCCGGCAAAAAGGAAGAGGAACAAATATGGGAATCGTGGCGCGATCGCTATGTTCCCGAACTTGTTTCCCTCCTCAAGGTCATGCGAATGGAAGCGGCACAAAAAAGTGCGAAGAAACTCTCTGAAATTCGTAAGCTCCTTGACCCTCTAATACCAGAATCCAAACGGGAAGAACCCTTTGCCCGTAAAGCCCTCTGGGCGGTTGCCAGTATCCCCGGTGTAACCTGTGTGCTCAATGGCATGCGACATCCTGTCTATATCAATGACTCGCTGACCATCCTGAAATGGGAACCGCTCGCTCAACCCCGAGCAGTATTTGAGACCATTCATACATCAAAAATTTCCTGATCCGCGACCCAGTTGATGTAAAACTTGAAAATGAAACCAAGTTTCATTGTTGATTGCCAACAAACTCCTATATTTGATAAGTTCGTCTTATGGAAACAATTGGATCATTAATCGGGCTTGGCGCAATTGCGGGAGTTTTCCCGATATATCTTGGCATCGTCTTGGCCTTGATAGTTGCAAAGGCTATGAGCAGGGCCTGGGAAGGCTATTTAACTGGAATTGCCACCGGTGTACTGGTCTATCTCTTTTTTGACCTCATGCACGAAGCCGTGGAATTCACAGGCGCGAAAGATGTGCTTTCGTGGGTCGCCTTTCTCGGAAGCCTTCTAGTCGGATTTGTGGGACTAGTGCTAATTGAGCAACGCCAGCAGGGTCGGAACCGGGCAGAGCCATCCAAACTATTTCTCCCTTACATGATCGCCTTAGGAATGGGTCTCCATAATTTGGGCGAAGGTCTGGCGATCGGCGCCGCCTACATGCAAGGCCAATGGGTCTTAAGTGGGGTCCTCATTATGGGCTTCGCCCTACACAATGGGACAGAAGGATTTGCCATCATCGGCTCGGCTGGAAAATCAAGACCGAGTCTCAAAGATATTCTTTTAATGGGATTACTGGCGGGTCTGCCAACCTGTCTGGGGACTTTAATCAGCGGATTCGCGGTGTCTCATTACTTTACCATTATGTTTTTTGCGTTAGCCGCGGGCTCGCTGTTATACGTGATCTTTTCCTTAACCACGATTTTCTATACCGCCACCCGCCGGGTTCAATCCGCCTATGGGGTCTTTACCGGTATCAGTCTCATGTTCCTCACGGCCATGGTTCTGCAGATGGTCAGCGGCATCCGAACCTAAGAAAGCGACTGGCTGAAGCCTAACACCCCTAGACATTCAGGCGGACAAGGCATTCGCTTCAAATTTTTCTGGACAAACGCCTTCGCTCGTTTCACACAAGAAAAAACGGCTAATCTCTTTTTCTCAGATTAGGATCGAAAATCATGTTTCCCAATATCGTCATGATCTTTCTGAACCTTATCCGGAATTTTCCATCTTGGGTGAAAACTTCTTGATACCTCACAATGTTTTTTTACTAACCCTCCCCACATACATGAGGATACTCCCTTACCAGCTGTTCATAGATTGGAGGGTCTAGTCGCGCCCGCCGCACCGATCTGGCTTTTGACAATTGGAGGAGAGTCATGTTGCAAAGAGCCTGAAGATTCGCCTCCTGCAAATTCGCCTGAATCAGTGAAGCCTGTTCAACATTCGCACCACCCAGATTCGCTTGTTTGAGATTGGCCTGTGCCAAATCAGCACGACCAAGATTGGCGCTACTCAAATCCGCCTGGCACAGATTTGCCTCTCGAAGCTTACATCCCTCCAATTTGGCCTCAATGAGTTTTACACCCTGCATATTGGCTAGGTGAAGATTCGCTTCCGTCAGATTCGCTTCCGTCAGATCTGCCCCTGTTAAATCGGTTTTGGCGAGATGTGCTCGCTCAAGATTCGCCCGTATAAGAATGACCCGGAGGAGATCAGCATCACTTACATTCGCATTTTCCAAGATTGCGCCGGTCAAATTGGCTTCCAACAAACTGGACTCAGTCAAATTTGCCCCGGACAATATGGCGCCTGAAAGATCCGCGTGATTGAAATTGACATCTTGCAGGTTGGCACCAGCCAAATCGACACAGGACAGTTCCAATTTTGAAAAATTTCCACCACTCAAATCTATACGAATGGAAGGATTAGCTTTTCTCCATGCATTCCATGTATCCACACCTCCCTTGATCAGCTTCATTTGCTCTTGATTCGCCATGAGACTCCTTTAATGCCAATAGCCATCTTGAAAAATATCTTACCTGTGGCTTACACGTCTATCCTCGACGGTGACTTAAAACAGTGAAACAATTCCGGCACACCTCTCTTCCCAATACGGATGAATAGGCCCACCCCTGTATCAATTATCGTAAAACGGCCCCCAATGGTTTCACAATGTGGCAAGAAGGCCAATCATGGGGAACACCCCCGAAGTCCACAGGGCCGGTTGTAGGAAAAACCTTTTATCGTTCCCATATTCGAGTCCAATTACCCCATTCCTCTCCCAACATACGCGGGCCTGGTTGAACCTGGAGCAGATTTCCCTCCCTTGCTGTTCGCACCGTCATGTCGTCCGATCCGAGATGTGCGATGAACCAGACCGCTCCATCGCGATCAGTCCGGTATATCGGAAGGCCTCGTTGTTCATACGCATCCAGCACCTCAGGAGCCGGATGTCCATACCGGTTATGGGCACCCACCGAAATAACCATCGCCTCAACTTGAAGACGATGCACCCATTCACGATGCAGAGAACTTTTCGCTCCATGATGCGGTACTTTCACGATGCGGGCAGAAAAACCATGGGAAAGGTGTAGCAATTCATCCAGAACTTGCTGCTCCGCATCAGCCGTAAACAAAAAAGAATGCGTCCCGCACTCCAGTCTAGTGACGAGCGATCGATTATTGAGGTCCCTTCCACTAGGGACTGTTCCCGAACCATATTTCTCCATCTCTTGGTTGTGTGAAGGACTCAGCACAGTCAGAGAGCAAGGTCCTGGGCTGACAATGACAGTCCCTGCTCTGCTGGTCTGTTCCTGAAGTCCAGCAGATTCCACCGCCAGGTGGAGGCGAGAGAAAAAATGTTCCGGACGAGAGATACCATTATCCCAATATTGTCCCACCTCAAACGTGTCCAACACCCACGGCAATCCACCCACATGATCCCATTGTGGATGCGTCGCAATCACATGATCCAGCCTTCGAATACCCTGATTCCAGAGATACGGCCCGATGACCGCACGCCCCATATCCAATCGTCGATAGGATGGCCCACCATCAATCAAGACCGTTTGACCGTCGGGTAATTCAATGAGGGTGGCATCACCTTGTCCCACATCCAGGAACGTGACTCGGACGGTTCCCCGATCCCACCCTGTGCGTGGAGACCATCCCCACCACAGCAGAATCGCGAGCAGGATTATGCCACACCCCCATCGAATCAGCTGCCGATGCCACATGGCCACAACCAGGGCCAGGATTCCCCAAAAGACGATCATCGAACTCATGCTTGGCGAAGCAACATACCATGCCGCTCCGGGAACATGAGAGAGCGTCATCACGATCTGCGCGAGCCAGTCAAAGACCCATTGATTCAGACTGGACCAAGGAAGGGTTTCTCCTCCCCCCACCAAGACGATCATCCCCGACAACAAACCTAGAGGAATCATGATCGCCCCGACCAAGGGTACAATCACCATATTCGCCACTAACCCCAGCCACGGAATTTGATGAAAGTCATGGGCGACCAAAGGCAACGTGGTGAGGCTGACTGCGAGGGTCATCAGCCATGCTAGCGCCGCCTTATGCCAGAGACCCGAGAGCCCGGTCGGTTTTGCTGATGGAAAGGCTGCATCTAATCCGGATAGATTTGATTCCTTCTCTTTTCGGGCCTGAACCACGAGGGCAATTGCAGCAACCGAGAGATATGATAACTGGAAAGAAATATCCTGAATGGCCTCTGGATGCGGCAATACCATAAGAAGCGCGGCTAGAGCTAACGCTGTCACAAGATTGCGTTCCCTTCCCAGCCATATGCCGGCACAGCACACCACGATCATGATCCATGAACGGACTGTCGCCATTTCCGCCCCCGCCAGTAAGGTATAAAATGAGACGGCCGGCAAAGTAATAAGAACTGCAAACCGAGTGGCGGTGAGTCGTAACGAAAGTTGTTCCAGCCAGAACGTCGGTAACTGGCGAAGACTCCATCGCGCCCCGGCAAAAATCAATAAGGCCAATAACCCTAAATGAGACCCAGAGATCGAGAGAATATGTACGGTTCCGCTGGCCATAAAGGCGTCCCGAATATCCGACTCAATATAACTTTGCTCTCCCAGTACCATCCCGAGGAACAATCCCAACGCAGGATTTGTGAGACTGGAGACCGCCGCATGATGTATCGATTGGCGCCAGCGATCAACTACCCCCAATATAAACCCACGGGTGGTCTTCTCTTGGACACTATGAACCCTGATGGCTTCCTGGCCTTGCACGGCTGCGACGGCATGAATTCCTTGCCGTTTTAGGTATTGTCCATAATGAAAACCGCCGGGGTTCATGGTGCCATAGGGTTCGCGTACCCGGGCCGTAAAGGCGACATGATCCCCATAGATTAATGTGGAAGGACCTGGTTCCCGCCAAGTAAGACGGATTCGCCCATGAGCCATCTGCTCCTCTCCTTGTTTCACCATTCGGGTCGCCTCCACCAGCAAAACTAGCCCATCCGGAGTCTGCCTGACCGGTGCGACAATCGTTCCTTCAAGAATGATGGGCTGTTCATCCGCCTCGACAACTAAATTCGAATCCCATTGCGTGGTCGATGCCCAATACGCATGGCCGATTCCTCCCACCAAAAGCGCAAACAGAAGGAATCCGGTCTTTCGAGTTAGGCGTCGCTGTTGTTCAAACCAGGTGAGAATGCACCCAATAATAAAAAGAGCCCCCAAAAGTGATAGGGGGAAAAAGGTTAGAAACGGGCCAAACCACAACCCGGTGAGGTAGGACACTACTCCAAGGAGTATCACATAGAAGAGTGCATATGGTTAATGTAGATCTTTAAAAAGACCGAAGACGGCATTGCCATTCTTCCAGACCGCATAGCGGAATGCAGGTTAGGGTCACCCACGTCCCGGTAAAACCTTACCCGTTAAAGAATCTAAGATTCAATGTTCATTTATGAATCCAGTCGGAAACAGACCTTACCGCTTTTTGTGTCTGCTTTTGGCTAAATGACAAATCGCTTCAGTGAAGCGAACAATAAAAAGATAGAGGAGGAATCCTGATCTTTACTGAATGCAGGACTTCACTACTGTGATTAAATCTTCGGCAATTTCCTGAATGACCTGGTGATCTTGACCTTCCACCATCACTCGCAGTAACGGTTCCGTACCTGAATAGCGTACCAGAATCCGTCCAGTTCCATTCAGCACCCGCTCTTTGTCTTGAATAGCCTGCTGTAACTGTGGAAGGCTCTGCAGGTCAGGTTTGCGGGGAACGGTGACCCCCACCAACACTTGAGGCGTAGATTCCATACACATGGCAATTTCCGACAGTGGTTTTTGGGCCCGCTTCATCAGCTTCAGCATTTGCAAGCCGGAGATCATCCCATCACCGCTGGTATGATAATCCAAAAAGATCATATGGCCGGATTGCTCTCCACCCAGATTATAATCTTCTGCCACCATTCGCTCCAAGATATATCGATCCCCGACAGCGGTTCGCACCAAATTGATGCCAGCCTCTCGCATGCAGACTTCAAACCCAAAATTACTCATCACCGTTCCGACCACCGTATTGTGTCGTAATCGGCCTAACCGTTTAAGGTCAAGAGCAAAAGCCGCAAGGGCATGATCTCCATCAACCACCTGTCCCTTCTCACAGACAAACAAAGCCCGATCCGCGTCTCCGTCCAGGGCAATACCGAGGTCGGCCTTCCGGTCTCGAACCATCTGCTGTAATCGCTCAGGGTGTACCGCACCACACCCGTCATTAATATTGAGACCGTCAGGTTCATTGCCCATCACCCAGATCTTCGCGCCTAGTTCATGAATGACCTTTGGGAAAACGTGATACGCTGCTCCATGAGCGCAATCCAAGACAATCCGCATATTCTGAAAATCCATTTCACGGGGAAGCGAACGCTTGACAAACTCAATATACCGTCCTTCGGCATCATCAATACGGTAGGCTTTCCCGATAGCTTCAGCCGTCGGTCGAATATGCTCAATTTCATTGGAAAGAATGAGATCCTCCATACGATGTTCCAGTTCATCCGGCAATTTCATTCCGTCATTCGAAAAAAACTTTATGCCATTATCCTGATAGGGATTATGAGAAGCAGATATCATCACCCCGGCATCGGCTCTCAAGCTACGGGTCATGAACGCAATTGCTGGAGTCGGTAAGGGCCCGACCAATAAGACATCCACGCCCATAGAGCACAGTCCGGCAGTTAAGGCCGACTCCAGCATATACCCGGACACCCGAGTATCTTTGCCAATAATGATTTTATGTCGTCCATCACGTTTACGAAAAACATGGGCGGCCGCCCGTCCTAATTTCATGGCCATTTCGCTAGTCATCGGATCCAGGTTCGCGACCCCACGCACCCCATCTGTACCGAATAGTTTCCCCATGTGGTTCCCTTTTTTAGTAAAGAGCTCAGACCATAAAATTATTTAATAGCGGAAAATAACTACTGACTCATCACTCATACGCACACCAAAGGCTTGAAATGCTAATTCAAAAATTCCTGTCCAAGCAGTTGTCCTCAGTCGGACAAAGCGTTGGAAACGTCACAGGGAGAGGTCTTACCACCGACTCTTTTACTTGTCGCACATATTTTGTAAAGCTTGAGCCACCTTAATAGCATCGTGCATGGCTCCCACCTCATGAACTCGTACCATATGTGCTCCCTGCCAGACAGCAGTGGCAACCGCAACAGCATTCCCGAATTCTCGTTTACCAACGGGCTTTCCCGTTAATGTGCCTATAAAGGCTTTACGTGACACTCCAATTAAAATAGGGTGTCCCAATGAAAGGAACTCCCCAAGATTACCAAGAATTTCTAAATTATGATTAAGGGTTTTCCCAAATCCGATTCCCGGATCAACGATAATATGATCTGCCGGAATCCCCTTCGATCGAGCCATGGAGACTCGTTCAGATAAAAAGGCTTTAATTTCCCCAATGACATCTTTATATTGTGGGGCATGCTGCATATTTCTACTATGCCCTTGCCGGTGCATAAGGACCACTCCTGCTCCGGATTCTTGAATTAATTGAGCCATTCGAGGATCATCTTGAAGAGCGCTCACATCATTGATGATATCGGCCCCTAGATCCAATGCGGCTCGAGCCACAGCAGCTTTCCGTGTATCAATGGAAATGGGGATATTGGTGAGTTTTCTCAACCTCGTCAGAATGGGAGTAATACGCTCTATTTCCTCATCCTTGTCCACATATGACGCTCCAGGCCTCGTCGATTCTCCCCCTATATCAATCAAGTCCGCTCCCTCGGCAACCATCTGTTGGGCTCGTGCAATGGCTGTCTCAGGGTTGAGGTAGTGTCCATCCTCAGAAAATGAATCTGGAGTCACGTTCAAGATACCCATGATTAGGACCTTTGACCCTATAGGTATCATCTTTTCCCGGCATCGGATTGCAGGAAAAGCGGACTCTGAGACAGCTGTTTTCATGCGTTTATTCCACCGTTAACCAACTCATTGTCATGATGGTTTTTTAACAACCAAATAGAACATCTACCTAATAAATCTCAAGGAATTGAATGATTAGGAAAGCCGCGAATGGACAATGAAAAGAATAATGGGGGGTAACGCTTGGTAGATAAACTCTTAAGGGGAAACCTTCACAATAGTGATGGGCCCAAGTGCACTAAACCCACAGTGGATAAAATAACATATTCTCAACGGAAACAAGGGGGTCACCTTTTAGGAGTCTTCATAATAAAAGGGGATGGATGGAAAATAAACCAGCTCAGCTTAGGACAAGAGGTGCTTGGTTATTCTGAATGGGAAAAAATCTGGGAATCTCGTTACACTGCTGCAACTTGCTCGAGCGAAGATGTTTGTTGAACAATTTTTTCTATTTCTATGCCGTCTAACACCTCTTTCTCCAATAGCGCTTCCGCGATAGCCCGTAATGTGTGAATGTGCTCGGTTAACATCCTGGTCGTTCGTTCATAAGATTCAACCACAAGCCGTTTGATTTCCTTATCAATTTCTAAAGCCACTTGATCACTAAAATCTCGACGGGAACCAAAATCACGCCCCAAGAAAACTTCTTCGTCTTTTTTCCCAAATGTTAACGGACCTAATTTTTCACTCATACCCCATTCGCAAACCATTTTTCTTGCCAATTCAGTGGCCCGCTCGATATCGTTTCCCGCCCCAGTCGTCACACTTTTAAAGATCAATTCTTCTGCCACCCGCCCCCCAAACAAAATAGAGAGGGTATTGTACAAAAAGTCCTTCGAATAACTATGCCGGTCATCGATGGGCAATTGCATCGTCATACCCAATGCCCGTCCCCGAGGGATAATGGTGACCTTATGAACAGGATCCGTTCCTGGCAACAGTTTCGCCATCAAAGCGTGGCCAGCCTCATGAAAGGCTGTTGTGCGTTTTTCATCCTCAGTCAGAACCATGCTCTTACGTTCGACACCCATTAAGACCTTATCTTTGGCGTTTTCAAAATCAATCTGGTCAACAGTTTTTTTATCCAGACGAGCGGCCCATAATGCCGCTTCGTTAACCAGATTTTCCAGGTCAGCTCCTGAAAAACCGGGAGTCCCTCTGGCAATTTTCTCCAAATCCACATCTGTGGAGACAGGGACTTTTTTAGTATGAACCTTGAGAATTTCCCCCCTCCCACGCACATCAGGACGATTCACCACAACTTGCCGATCGAACCGGCCTGGTCGCAACAAAGCAGGATCCAGCACATCAGGTCTATTGGTGGCCGCAATCAAGATCACGCCTTCCGTAGTATCAAATCCATCCATTTCAACTAATAATTGATTGAGTGTTTGCTCCCGTTCATCATGCCCTCCCCCAAGACCTGCGCCACGCAATCGGCCTACCGCATCAATTTCATCAATAAAAATAATACAGGGAGCATTCTTTTTCCCCTGTTCAAAGAGATCACGAACCCTGGAAGCCCCAACTCCGACAAACATTTCTACAAAATCTGACCCGCTAATGCTGAAAAACGGCACACCAGCCTCGCCAGCAATCGCTTTGGCTAACAAGGTTTTTCCGGTCCCTGGAGGCCCCACAATCAGGACTCCCTTAGGAATACGCCCACCTAATTTTTGGAATTTCGCAGGATCCTTTAAAAAGTCAATAATTTCCACCACTTCTTCTTTTGCCTCATCCAACCCAGCCACATCTGCAAAGGTGATTTTTTTCTTCTCTTCGGTTAGGAGGCGCGCACGGCTCTTCCCAAAAGACAGAGCCCGGTTGCCACCCATCTGCATTTGACGCATCAGGAAAAACCACAATCCCAAAAAGAGCACAAATGGTCCCCAAGAGAGCAGGAAGGTGATATACCAGGGATTATCTTCAGGTGGCTTGGCTTCAATTTGTACGGATTTTTCCTGCAAAACCTTAACCAAGTCTGGATACTCAACCGAGTAGGTTTGGATTCGGGTACCATCTTTCAAGATCGCGCTGATATCATTGTCTTTGATGACAACTCGTTCAACATCCCCTTTTTCCAGGTGAGCCATGAAATCACTAAAAATGACCGGATCTTCCGGGTGCTGATTCGGCACCGTAAAGAGGTTGAATAACAAAATCATGAATAAACATACAAACACCCAAAATAGTAAGTTTTTCACCCGAGAATTCATACCGAGGGTAACCCCCTTAACAATTCAAATGTCATAAAGAACCATACCGTCAAGCCATATGCTTAACCAATTGATTCTATCATGCACTTTTTAGAACTGACAACCGCATCAAGACCCCAAGTCATCTCGAACCAACTTTGGATCGAGTTTAGCCAGGTAGGGGAGATTTCGATATTTTTGCTTAAAATCCAGTCCATACCCCACAACATAGGTCGAAGGCACTTCAAACCCCACATACCGCAAATCAACCTCCACTTTGCGATTGACAGGTTTACTAATCAATGCGCAGACAGCTACGGATGCAGGCTTCTTCTTCATCAAAGTTTTGACTAAATACTGGGCAGTCACCCCAGAGTCCACAATATCTTCTACCAACAACACATGGCGATTATTGATCTTTTCGGTCAACTCCGACCACACTTTTACCTTTTTGGCCGAACCACCAATTGTTTTGTGACTTTTGGCAATCAGAAAATCAATCTGAATCGGCAATCGGATGACTCGCACCAGATCGGCAAAAAACACATAGGCCCCTTTGAGAACCCCAACAACTAAAAGATCCTTGTCTTGATAATCCTGAGAAATTTGCTTTCCCAAATCCTTAATGCGGGCCCTCATAGCTTCTTGGGTCACGAGTGGTTTTCCAAAAATTTGATCCATAGAGGTTTCCATAATTACCTGATCATCTTGGCCATCACGACCGAGGCCGTGGATGATGAAACCTGGAACCGTTCATCTCCTCGTAACCCACCAACCCAGATAATCCCCTCAGGGGCAACCAATAAAGGCACCTTGGTCCGCTGAGAACGGGGTAACTTAAGATCCGAAAAAAAATCCTGAAGTTTTTTTTGTCGCCCACCAAGCCCCTTAGGACAAAAAACATCTCCAGGCATCCAACTTCGTACCATTAATTCAGGAGTAAATTTCGCAGGATCAAGGTAAATCTCTGAGTGGTGCGCATGGCCATTCATTACTGTAGGTGAGACTCTTGAAATCGAAAAACGGTGGCCCGTGGCAAGCCAAACAACCTCACCAGGGATGGATAGAGGCATCCCGCTCATCCTGAAATAATCCCCTCCAGAATGATGCAATTTCTCAAAAGAGCGAATCACGAGACGATCATATTCCTGACAAACCTGCACTCCGTCATAGGTGATCGTCCAACCCGACTGCCCATGCTCTAACCGATCTAACACCCGTTCCACAAAGTCGAACGTCGGATTCTGTTGTTGTCCTGCAATGACCTGAAGACTCTGGCGAACCACCCTCCGACGAATAGGTAACGGTACGTTTAAAAGCGCCGTACGGTCCAATTGCCGTTCTCCCATACCGTCAGACACACAGGCATGAAGAAGCGCTTCATCCGCTAATGTCTCCAGGTATGCATGATCATCACGAAGGATATGTGCCTGCCTGGTCAACACATTCACAATCCCTGGCGAATACTGCTTCAATTGAGGAATCAGATGCTGACGAATGCGATTCCGGAGATACACCGGCTGATCATTGGAGGAATCCACTCTGGATTCCTCCTGCCTTTCTTCAAGATACGTCACAATCTCACTCCGATGAAGATCAAGCAAGGGACGAACGACATGCATCCCTCGCTTGGGAGGAATACCTCCTAATCCACCGGTTCCACACCCGCGTAGCATCCACATAAGAACCGTCTCGGCTTGATCGTCTGCCGTATGCCCAAGTACTAACTTTGTCGCCTTTTGTTCAAGGACCATTTGTTCAAATGCCCGATACCGAGCTCTTCTGGCATATTCCTGGATTGACTTCTTCTTCAATTTTGCATCGTATTTATTCAGATGGAGCCGGCGAACCATAACCGGCACTCCAAATCTCTCACCTAAAGCCTCCACGAACTTTGCATCCCCCTCACTTTCCGCTCCACGAAATCCATGGTCCACATGGCCAATAGAGATGTCCCAATGCCACAGGGGTCGCAACTCCACCAGGCACCTAAAAAGGGCCACAGAATCAGGACCGCCGGAAACCGCTGCCACGATCCGATCTCCCGACGCCAATAACCCCTTAGCCCGAATGGCCTGGTCAACTTTTCGTTCCAATCCAACAACGGGAACCAGACGATTCATCTATACACTTCCCCCCTGAACGACCGCAGGGATTCGGGGTTCGCCTGAATACTTCCGCAAAATCTCCCTGGCTCGCCGACCATCGTGGTCCATTTGACTCACGAGATCCTGGGAATTGGCAAACACCATATCTCCTCGTACTTTTTCAATAAAATGCACTGAAATATCTTCTCCATATAGCTGAAGAGTCTTGTCAAACATATGCACTTCCAATAAACGTTCCTCTTCGGAAAACGTCGGCCGCGTGCCGATATAGGCAATGGAGTCCAGACATTCCCCCTTCAGCACTGTCAGAGTGGCATACACACCATCCGCAGGCAAAACACGATGCCCAGGGAGTCGAAGATTGGCCGTCGGCCATCCAAACTGTTTTCCTCGCTTCTCCCCGGGAATCACAATTCCTTTTAACATATAGGGGCGTCCCAAACATTGCGCACCTTGCCCCACGTCTCCATTAATCAGGCTTTTGCGAATGCGCGTCGAACTCACCACCTCTTGCCCCACAATTACGGGCGCTATCGGCTCAACCGAAAAATCTGCTTGTTTCCCGAATTCAATCAGATCCTTCACTCCTCCACTTCGTCCCCTCCCAAAAACAAAATTTTCTCCAACAAACAGCTTTCGGATGCCAAGACCGTCATGGAGCACCTGACGAACAAACTCATCCGGCCTCAGACTGGCTAACTCCCTGGTAAAAGGGAGAATCACCACCTCTCCCACTCCTAGACGTTCAAAAAATGCTATCTTTTCATGGTCATCAGATAAAAATTTATGGACAGTTCCAGGACGCAATACCTCGACAGGATGCGGAGCAAAGGACAACACCATGGGATATCCAGTGACCTGCCGGGCGCAATCTACGACAGCTTGGACAAGAGCACGGTGTCCCAAATGCTGACCATCAAAATTGCCAATGGTGAGAACAGGACAGGAGGCGGGACGAACCGTCGGTAATCCTCGAGAAATTTTCATACACCATCACGGGTAAGGAGACATGCAGCCTCTTTGGCAAAATATGTGAGGATCAGGTCCGCCCCTGCGCGTTTAATCGCGAGTAAACTTTCCATCATCATCGAAGCTTCATGCACCCAACCTAACTGTGCACCAGCCTTGATCATACTGTATTCCCCACTGACTTGATATGCCGCTACGGGAACGGCCACAAGTTCACGAACCCGTCGAAGAATATCCAAATAAAACAGGGCCGGCTTCACCATCACGATATCGGCACCCTCCTGAATGTCCAGTTCCACCTCACGCAACGCCTCCCTCGCATTGGCGACATCCATTTGGTAGGACCGTCGATCCCCAAAAGATGGGCTCGAAAAGGCCGCATCACGAAACGGGGCATACAACGCCGAAGCGTACTTGGCAGAATAGGCCATGATAGGCATTTCAGAAAGTCCCTGTTGGGCCAAGGCCTGTCGAATTGCGGCAACCCGGCCATCCATCATATCGGAAGGGGCAACCATATCCACTCCCGCTTCCGCATGACTCAGCGCCATTGCCTGAAGACACTCCAGGGTTTCATCATTGAGAATCCGGCCGTCTCG
>JAUIKP010000518.1 GCA_030430725.1 Nitrospiria bacterium | reverse complement strand
TTTAATAATGCGAAATAGTAACGATTTTTTTTAGTATTCGCAAGGAAAATGCTTTCAATACAAGAAGATGAACTTTAAAAAGTATTTTCATAAGTAAATTTTCCAATTTGATCATGAACCGGAAAAAACATCTGGGTCAATCCTTACGAAATCGGTACGGACGTGGTTCCGAGGGGTGGATTGAGAATCCAACATCATTGGTTTGTCTGGATCCTTCCAAAAATCACTCAACGCTAAAAGGCCTAATTGTTTTTGTGGTGCCCCAATTCGTGGTGAGGAACGCGGGTGGAAAATGAGTCCGACAGGATCGAAAGGGGGATTTTCCCCGCAGGGATTGAATCCCATGGTGATTTAACCATATCCGAACGAAAGTTATATTGGACTAGAGACGCGTATCCCTGACGTTTATGCTCAATGTCATTGCCACGGAGGCGACTTGTAGATAGGAGACGTTGACAAAGATGGCCCCATAGGCGATTCCGCACCCTGTGAGATCCTCCTGAAGCGCGCCTTTCATGTGTTTTAGTTCAAACGCCAAAGCCGAATAAAGGCCCTTCATCCAAAACGACGGGAGAGATAGGCTTTCAGGGCAACCGCATGATTGTATTTCGCGTTCTTGGCCCCAAAAAGAATCGTGACCGGACTATATCGGGCCCGTTCCCAAAGATCTTCAACGGCGTGACTCTTCTGGTCAAGCTCGGTCGAATATCGTGTCTGAAATTCTTGCCAGCGTGCCGGGTTATGCCGGAACCAGTTTCGCAGGGTGGTTGATGGGGCAAGATCTTTTTTCCACAGATTGACGTGAGCCGCCTCTTTTGAAAGTCCGCGTGGCCACAGCCGATCAATGAGAATCCGACATCCGTCATCTGGGGCAGGGGCGTTGTACACCCGTTTGATCCTGATGGTCGAGAGGGATGCTGTTCGGGAATTGCTCGTTACTTGCATCCTGGTTTGAGCGAAAAGGTTTGAAGGATGGCGAAAACAATCCGTTGTATGGTCATTGACCAATCCGGCTGCTTGCATGTGTGCGTAGATCACGGTGCTCCCGACAAACCTGAATCCACGCTTCTTGAGATCTGTTGAAAGAGCATCGCTTTCAGGCGTTGTGGCCGGGACTTGAGACATGGTGTTCCAAGCATTCAGCTTGGGTGCCCCCCCGACAAAATCCCATATATAGTGATCGAAGGTGCCGAACTCCTTCTGCACCTTCAGGAAGGCTTGGGCATTGGTAATGGCGGATTCAATTTTCAGACGATTGCGGATGATCCCGGTATCTCGAAGGAGTTCCACTTTTTTTCTGTTGTCAAATTTGGACACTTTCAAGGGATCGAATCCGGCAAATGCCCGACGGTACCCTTCGCGGCGTAACAGGATGGTTGCCCAGGACAGCCCCGCCTGCGCACCTTCCAATGTCAGCATTTCAAAGTGGCGGTGGTCTTCGTGGACGGGGATTCCCCATTCTTCATCATGATAGGAGATGAAGTGAGGCTTCGTGCCAACCCATCCACAACGGATGGGTTCTTGAGTCTGTAGGTGTGGAGTGCGTCCCATGTGAAATCCATGGCTTTCTTCGAAATAACCGATTCCCGTGCCGTGGCCTTAATAATGGAAATCTTTGTATAAGGGAATACAAGTGAAGGCTACGAATTCCTGCACAGGGTGTCAATGGATCATTCGGGACCTCATTCCCTTTAGGTCTTCCGTGTGAGAGCATGTCATTTGTGGGGCTACACGAACGATGATACATACGGTATGGTTTCAATGAGGAGAGGGTGATGAATCCATTCCTAAAGCAATTCCCGCCAAAGACCTCGCGTGTAAATTCTTTGATCAACTAGGTGCTGATCTGTGGAATAGGGGAGGGTAACCTATGTAAGCGATTCTCATGCCCTTGCGAAAGGCACCAATGTTCCTTGGGAATAATTCAGATATTCTAAAGCTGCTCAAACTTGATGCATGGTTACGTTGATGGAACTTCAGTAAAAAAAATCGATAAATTGCCGGATCAACTGAAAGTCGAGGAGGGGATGGTCAACCAACTCAATAAGAAATCGGATCGTCAAGAAGTATAAGCCTTGGTCACGCGCAGATTTCCACGCAAGGCTTCAGGAGCCGGTCGTGTTTCCCCATGGTTCTTCTTATGCCTATGCGCCGTTGCTGCCAACTGTTCCAGCTACTATCATGTGGCGTCACTTCTCAATCGACATGGAGTAACGTGGTCATATTTCGTTCTTGCAGGATTATTGTAATCCAGATCCTCTGTCTTCCACCTCCCAAACTCAACGAAAGCGATCGGGTGTGAATCGGCGAAGATTTACGAGGGATCGCGATGCACGGTCTCGGGGGAAAAGGCCTGAGTGCACACCGCGATATACTCAGCTCCCTCAGGGCCCGGGGTGCTGTATCGCACCCATTCATTGCGATAGGCAATGATCGCCTGACCGGCATTTACCTCAATCTCCCCTTCTTTCGTTTCAACCCGTAATTGACCGGACAGGACCAGCGTATATTCATCGAACTCCGGGGTCTGGCCTGGCTCCTCCCATCCGGAAGGACTTTGCATCCGCGCAATGCTGATCTGATCTGTGCCGCAATTGACCCGTCCGAT
>JAUIKP010000517.1 GCA_030430725.1 Nitrospiria bacterium | reverse complement strand
TGAATACCGTCCAGGTTCCCTTTATTGATGATCATCGCCCGATACCAATTGGATACATTCCGGCCGATGATTCGAGCTGGAAGGGTCGTCATGGGTGTGGTTTGCTGATACGCCAGCAGTTGTTGAAATTGCGTGGAAATGATGGCTTGTTCTCGCAGAGAATTCTGCTCACCTTGTAAGTGTTGTATTTCCTGCCTTAGCTGCTGGTTTTCTTCCCACACATTCTGTAAGGCGATGTAGTGGTCCCAAGCGTGTCGGATAGAATTCTGTATCGAAGCGACAACATGAAGGGGGACTTCCAGAATCCGTGCGAAAGGTCCTCCCACATGACTCAACCATTCCTGGGATTGTCGCGGCAAAAACAGCAGGAGTGCGAGGAATAGGATGAAGCTAACCCCTAGAACTCGACGGATACTTGTTGAGATGGGAAAATTTGACTCGGGTCGAGGCATGCAAATAGAGGGAAGCTCAGGAATTCAGCCTGGAATGCGAAGAAATTTTCCGAAGGAGGCTAAATTCCTCGAGAGTTTTCCCTACTCCCAAGACGACCGAGGTTAAGGGATCGTCGACCGTGACAATGGGTAATGACGTTTCTTCACGTAGTCGATTATCCAGCCCTTGAAGCATCGATCCGCCTCCGGTCAGCACGATCCCCCGCTCAATAATATCTCCTGCCAATTCGGGCGGAGTGTTTTCCAAGGCCAGACGAATGGCTCGGATGATGGTGGTGAGGCAATCTTGTAAAGCTTCTCGGATCTCATTGTCGTCTACGAGGATCGTTCTGGGAATGCCGGACACCACATCTCGCCCCTTGACGGCCATTTGTTTTTTTTCCGGCAGAGGGTAGGCTGAGCCGATTTCCATCTTAATGCGTTCTGCCATATGTTCGCCGATTAACAAGCTGTATTCCCGCTTGAGATAGCTTGTGATGGCTCCATCCAGTTGATCACCGGCAATCCGGACTGATTCACTGTAAACGATGCCTCCCAGGGAGATTACGGCGATGTCGGTAGTACCTCCTCCGATATCGACCACCATGTTGCCGGAGGGCTCGGTAATCGGCAATCCTGCTCCAATGGCAGCGGCCACCGGTTCCTCAATGAGATACACTTCTCGTGCGCCAGCTAGCTCGGCTGATTCCTTGACGGCACGTTGTTCAACTTGCGTGATCCTGGATGGGACACCAATAATAATTCTTGGTCTGAGTGGAGTGCCTCCGCGGTGAACTTTTTGGATAAAATGACGTAACATATGTTCCGTCATGTCAAAATCAGCAATCACACCTTCTCGCATGGGCCGAATGGCGGTGAGATTGCCAGGGGTTCGCCCGATCATTCGCTTCGCTTCTTCCCCAACCGCTAGAAGTTTTTTGGAGTTTGTCTCAACTGTCACTACGGATGGTTCGTTTAGGACGATCCCTTTCCCTTTGATATAAATTAAGGTAGAAGAGGTTCCCAGATCGATGGCCATATCTTGGGAAAATTGACTAATGAAATAATTGAATATACCCATGGATAGTCTTAAGACCTATTAATTTCAGAAGGTGGGCGACAATAGCGGAATCGGAATTAGGATTGTTAGAGTCTTTCAGCGCTGCAGGGGAAATAAATGAACTCCGCCACGTTATGGATGTATCGCTGAGTGGTCGGTGTTCGTGAATGGTCGGAAACCAATGAAAATTAGCTCTAGGCTGGATGAATCTTTGTTGGTGCCCACTAATTTTCACCTAAGTACAGATGGTGAAATCAGAGGGTCGGATTGTCCTTTGCCACAAAGAAAAGTATAGCAGAAGTCTTAAAAGACCACAAAGGAAAGGCGGATAGAAAACAACTCGCCAAAAAACTCTTTCCGGCTCTTGCCAGAAGGGGACGAATATAGATAATTAGAGTCCGAAAATTTTTAAAAAGAAGGATAGATTTTATGTCAAATAAAACATTGTTTGAAAAAATTTGGGATCAACATGTGGTTCGTGAAGAACCAGATGGAACAACTTTATTATATATTGACCGGCATTTGGTGCATGAGGTGACCTCTCCTCAAGCCTTTGAGGGGCTTCGGTTAGCCGGAAGAAGGCCACGACGTCCAACCGCGGCGCTTGCCGTTCCAGATCACAATGTTCCAACCACCGACCGGTCGCAAGGCATTGCCGATCCCATGAGTGCCTTGCAAGTTTCAACTTTGGAAGGCAACTGCGCAGAATTTGGAATTTCCTATTATGGAATGGAGGATATTCGTCAAGGTATTGTTCATGTGATCGGACCGGAACAAGGCTTGACGTTACCGGGAATGACGATTGTGTGTGGAGATTCCCATACCTCCACTCATGGGGCGTTTGGCGCCTTGGCGTTTGGCATTGGTACTTCAGAGGTTGAGCATGTATTGGCGACGCAATGTTTGGTCCAGAAACGACCAAAAACTATGGAAATTCGAGTGGAGGGCACGCTTCCTGATTATTGTTCTTCCAAAGATGTGATTCTGGCGATTATCGGGCAAATTGGTATTGGTGGTGGAAACGGATTTGTCGTGGAATATACAGGTTCGGTGATCAGATCGTTTTCGATGGAAGGCCGGATGACACTTTGTAATATGTCTATTGAAGCGGGAGCGCGT
>JAUIKP010000516.1 GCA_030430725.1 Nitrospiria bacterium | reverse complement strand
TAAAGGCATCTGGATTTCAGACGGTGTTTCAGTTTTCCCTAGACAGCCAATCACCCAAGACCAAATGAGGAGGAAAGGTTCTAGAGCGCACAGTCCATAGGAATCGTGACCTTACTATGATGGGAGCGTTGAATAAAAAAATTTTTCAAGGGCAAATTTGCCCAGAATGGGATTCCTCATCAAAGGCTCTGGGTCGGTTCAACAAAGCATGCCCTGAGTCTTCCCGAAGGGTCCGTCCAGTCCTGCCCTGAGTCATGTCGAAGGGAAGGCCGCAGCCGTTTTTTCGCACGGAGCGTACGCTGAGTACGTGAGCACGGGAAAATAGCGAGAACGCCGCTTTCGGTTTTTTTCAACAGACCCATGATGTAATGATCCCTTCGACCACCAAATGGTGGCGCGGAAGTCGGAAGTTCCCCCCTCTGAGACTTTTTGCTAGACGTCCTCATCCAACCTGATCCCAACGTCGAATTTCACAAATAAGACCGCGTTACACAGACCCTTATCCGCTGATTAATGCGCCAGTTTATCGACCACCTTCCATCGTCCGGTGGAAAAAGTAATGCCCCTATTTGCCGGAGCTCGAGTCGGCCTTGCGACCTCGAATGAACTGAATGGAGGGTATGTCCGGTGTTTCCTCACTACTGAACCTTGCCGCATTTCCTTAGTTCCCGATCGCATCGTTTATCCGTTTCGATTCGTGTAATCGGAAATCCATTAAAGCCGGATTGGAGCGGTTGAGTAAGACGGAGGTGAGGTTTTTCCGGAACCATACGTCTACCTCTTTGAGAGACGGGAAGTCTCGTACTCATTTTCCTTCTTTTTCTTTACCAATTTTGGTGATCGTGCTCGTCGAGATGAACTGTCGGTCCAATTTTATACTGGGGAAAAATAATGCATTACCTGTTTATCCTGCTCCATCGATGGGTGGGGCTCGTCATCGCCGGGTTTTTGATTATCACAGGCTTGACGGGGGCGGTGATCTCCTGGGATCACGAGCTTGACGACCTGTTAAATCCCCACCTGACCCATGTGGACAGCCGCGGGGCGTATTTATCCTCACTTGATCTGGCCCAAGCAATCGAAACTCGTGACCCGCGGGCGAGAGTGACCTTTGTACCGCTCACCCCAGAAGCAGGCAAAGCGCTTGCTTTCGGTGTTGGCCCTCGCGTGAATCCTGCCACAGGCAAATTGTATGAGCTCGACTATAATCAGGTGTTTATTGATCCCGTCACGGGAGATGAGTTGGGCCGGCGGGAATGGGGTGCAGTCTGGCCAGTGACCCAGGAAAACTTGATCTCCTTCCTCTATAAGCTGCACTTTTCGCTTCACATGCCCGAGATATGGGGCATTGACCATTGGGGGGAATGGCTATTGGGAGGTATCGCCATTCTCTGGACACTGGACTGCTTTGTCGGCTTCTACCTGACCCTACCACGACGGCAATCCACTTCTTCAGGAGCATCAACCTTTTCTGATCGGCCCACAGGTCGGAGTTGGCGATCTCGTTGGGCGCCGGCATGGAAGATCAAGACTTCGGGAACGATCAAGCGCATCAATTTTGATATCCACCGCGCATTTGGCCTCTGGGCGTGGGGCCTGCTGTTCATGCTCGCGTTCACGGCGTTCTCCCTAAATCTCTATCGAGAGGTATTCTATCCGGTCATGTCCGTCATGACCGAGGTCACCCCGAGCCCCTTTGATTTGCGAACAGAAACCGACTTGCACGAGCCGATTTTACCCAAGATTGGCTTTGCCCCAATCATTGATACTGCGATTGAGATTGCGTCGGAGCGGAACTGGCCTGAACCGGCAGGTGAAGTGTTTTATGCGCAACACTTCGGCATCTATGGGGTCGGGTTCTTTCATCCTGGCGACGACCATGGCGCTGCGGGAGTTGGCCCTCCCGTGCTCTATTTCGACGCCGGCGACGGGCGGTATCTGGGGGATCGAAAACCGTGGAAAGGTACGGCAGCGGACATCTTCGTGCAAGCCCAGTTCCCTCTTCATTCCGGTCGCATCCTGGGTCTTCCCGGTCGGATCCTGGTATCGGTCATGGGATTAGGGACAGCAATCCTTTCCATAACCGGAGTGATCATCTGGTGGCGGAAACGGACAGCACAAAACCAGATGTCACACAATCAGGCTAAAGGGCATGATCCTATCCCGGCAGCATAATAAAAAAATTTTAAAAAAATCTGAAGGGGAAAACCAGACTAGGTTTCATGTATAGGCCATCACAAAAGATTTTGTAGAATGGGAATGAGGTTACAGTGGAGATTTCTTACCTGTGGTCATAACGAAAGGTAGCCCTGGGATTCATATTTCAAGTAATTGCCATTCTAGGCACTTCCTCCTCCGCTTCACCGATCTACCCAAAGAATCCTGTTGATTGGATCGTTCAATTCTATTGAGGTGGCCTGGGAATTGGCACGCAAATCTCCCGTGAAGTGGAATTTTTTTTCTTTAAAGAAATCCTGTGTTCACGTGCCTACGGGTACGGGTCAATCAACCCATTCTTAACACCGTGCCAAGAAAAGCTGACCCGAAAGAAAAACCAAGTCGTGAAAGGCATATGTCAAAACCTTTCCCCACCACATGACGGTCTGGCACATCCCTCTC
>JAUIKP010000515.1 GCA_030430725.1 Nitrospiria bacterium | reverse complement strand
GAAATCCAGGTGGAGCATCCTGATGTGTTGTTTCTGGCGGAAGCCTTTACCCGTCCCAAAATGATGCGGGTTTTGGCCAAAGCCGGCTACACCCAATCGTACACCTATTTTACCTGGCGAAATTCAAAAGGAGAAATGACCGAATACCTGACCGAATTAACCCGGACCCAAATGAAAGAGTATTTCCGGCCGAATTTTTTCGCCAACACACCGGATATTCTGCCGGAAATTCTCCAACAAGGAGGTCGACCGGCCTTTAAATTCCGGCTCGTGCTGGCCGCCACGCTTTCCCCGACCTACGGGATCTACAATAGCTATGAACTGTGCGAAAATAAGGCGATTCCCGGAACCGAGGAATATCAGGATTCGGAAAAATATGAAATTCGGCACTGGGATTGGGATCGTCCCGGCAACATCCGTGACTATATCACCCGCATCAACCAGATCCGGCGGGACCATCCCGCCTTACATACCTTCACCAACCTGCATTTTTACCAATCCGACAACGACCACATTCTTTTCTATGGAAAAATGAACGCCGACCGGACGGACATTCTGTTGTTCGCGATTAATATGGATCCCTATACCATACATGAGGCTCGCCTGCGTATTCCGATTGAAGAATGCGGCATTGGCGAACAGGACACCTATCAACTGCATGAACTCATTCAGGATTACCGCCATCAAGTCGTGGGAGGTGACTACACCATCCGATTGGACCCTAACGACGAACCGGCTGCTATTTTCGCACTCCGGCGCCGGACCCGTCGTGAAAGCGACTTCGACTATTTCATGTAACGGGAAACGATCCGCAAGCTTCTCTTCCCCGCCTTGAAATGTCGGCATCTGCCAATTCTTGGTAGGGGTCTGAACTTGGACAGAAACTGCATGTCGCATTTTTCAACAAACATCTCCTCTCCCACATAACCGGCGGATTTAGGCAAACAACCCCTATTTGCCGCCGTCAGATTGATCCCTGGGACTCATTTGCAAGGATAATGAGAAACAGAAAACCCCAAACCCTCACGATTAGGCCATCCCAGGAGAAAAACCCCAGGAACAAAAGAGACATTTTGTCCCCTTTTGAGACAACGTTTCTCTCATTTTGAAGCCATTCACATTAGCTTCTCGACGCCGTTTTGACATTTTTGAATATACCTTTTTATACGCGGTAATGAAGAATGTCTCTTCCCCCTGAAGCCGACTCCGGGGATTATTCATGGAATGTTCTTTGCAAATCTTTGCTGTCATGCAAATGACAATCGCACCTTGGTGGAATTTTAAGGTACCGAACTCATCGGTTTCCCCTCACATCCTGCCCAAGAACCGGACCATAAGACTGGTGGAGGGTCAATCTGACCTCCGATGGGTACTGAAACATAAACTTGAAATGAATAGGTATACGTACCTGAAAGCAGCAAATGGGAGAGAAGCCTTATCCCTTATTCAGCCGCACCCATCCATTCGTCTGATTCTTTCCGACTACCTGATGCCGGAAAGGAATGGGGTGCAACGGCTTTACGTTCTTCCATACACGGTTGGCAGCCAGATGCACCATAATTCCTCTCCTTCATGTGGTTTCCCCCTCCAGGAGCCTGGCATGAAGCAGAGTGTTTAGGAGGCTTTTCACATGATTGACTCAGGTGAGCGGCTTTGAATTTCGATTTTTTTTCGAACCTGCTCAGGTGAGAGGATAGGAGATTTCGTTCCTTAGCCTTCATGCTGCCTTCATTACCACTTCCGACGCGTCCATGCTCGTGGTATCCAACCACCACGATTGGTCGATTTTTTCCTCACGGCCAACTGTCGGCCGGCCAACTTGTCACACTAGGCGGCATGGCATTGATTACGATCGGAACCTTTCTACTGAAGACCCCATGGGTCACTCCCCCTGGTCAATCATTAAGTTTTCTTAACGCCCTCTTTACGGCAACTTCGGCCGTAACGGTCACCGGCCTGATTGTGGCGGACACGGAAAAAGATTTCACCCTCTTCGGGCAAATCGTCATTTTGACACTTATCCAATTGGGCGGGTTAGGGTACGCGATACTCGCGACCGTCATGCTCATCGCCGTGGGACAACGCATCGGACTGCGAAGCCGCATGATGGTGGCGGAGGCGCTCAGTTCATTGGATTTAGCTGGATCTATTCGTTTTGTCAAAACCATTTTGATCATCACCTTTACGGTTGAAGGCATGGGCGCATCCATCCTCGCCGTGCGGTTTTCCCAGGAAATGCCTATATTGGAAGCCTGCTGGCATGGTATTTTTCACGCCGTGTCCGCCTTTAACAATGCGGGATTTTCGACGTTTTCTCAAAATCTGATCCCCTATCGTGACGATGTCCTGGTGAATGTTCCCATTAGCCTCCTGTTCGTTCTGGGCGGCATCGGGTTTATCGTCTTCCGCGACCTGCTGAGTTATTACCAGAAAGAACGGTATCGAATTCAAACCCATACGAGGCTGGTCTTACTCGTTTCGGTCAGCTTATGGGTGATTGGAACATTAGGATTTTATTTGTTGGAAATGCATAGTCCGGCCACGCTTGGCTCGCAAGCTCCTGCAGCGGGAGCCATGGTCGCCGCCTTTCACTCGGGAGCCGCCCGGACAGCAGGATTCAATACGCTGGACC
>JAUIKP010000031.1 GCA_030430725.1 Nitrospiria bacterium | reverse complement strand
GGCAACCTGACGAATATCCTGAATATGTTCAAGCCCTTGAAGAATCACCGTAAATTCATCCCCGCACAAACGCGCGACGGTATCGGTCGATCGCACACAAGTTGTTAACCGCTCTGCCACAATACGCAATACGCGATCTCCAATTTGATGACCATGGTAATCATTGATATTTTTAAAATTATCGAGGTCCAAAAAGAATAACGCCAGTAAGGTCCCATTCCGCCTGGCTTGCGCCAACGCCTGTTCCAAGCGGTCTTCAAACATTATTCGATTCGGAAGATCGGTTAACGGATCGTAATAGGCATGATGCTTCATCAGCAGTTCCTGTGTCTTTCGAGCCGTCACATCATGCAAGATCGCTACAAAATGCATTGGGTCCCCCTGCTCATTGAACAAAGGAGTCACGACTTGCTCAAAAACCAAAGATTCGCCATTGCTTCCCGTTTGCATCACCTCGGTCTTCAGGCAACTGAATTCCTGGTTAGATGGATCTGATAGAGACTTTCTGGCTTGCAGTTCCTCATAAGGGAACGAACTCAACGAAGAACCCAACATCGATTGGATCGAGCAACCATGCAAGGCCGCATAGGCCTCATTCACCCATTCCAAACGACCCTGCGTATCTGTCACACAGACAGGATCAAATACTGAGCCCATAGCCACACTTTGCAATCGCCATAGATCCAGCTGTCTTCCACGTGCCATCAACTGCTCGATCTCATACCCTAATGCTTGCAACCACCCAAGCACCGTCGGATCAATCGCCTGTGGACCTTCAGAACACACCACCAGTATTCCGAAACAATCCTCATGAAAAGCCAGGGGAATACCCCAAGCTTGATGACCTTGAAATCCAGGCGGAAACCAGGCCATGGCACCTGTGGAAGGACAACATGGAGAAAGCAATGATATTTCCGAACCCTCACAGGCCTGAATCAACTCACCTTGCTGCGAAACCTTGCTCCACCACAAAGCCCCTTGCGCCTCCCAGTCAAAATCTCCAGCCATCGCATGCGCGCGTAACTGGGGAACACATCCCTTTTGCATAGTGGTCAGCCACACAAAGGGAAAGCCGAGGTCCCGCACAAGACCATTACAAATCTGCTTCAGACACGAATCCATACTCTGTCCGGCAAAAAGTTGCGATTCGAGACTCTTCACCAACTGGATAATAGGTTGAACGGAAGAGCGCTCCTTCTCCAGAATTAATTCCCAATGCCACGCAACCACCTTCTGCGACTGATCAAACATGGGCGTTATCGCACATAGGATCTTTCGCGATGGTCTCCCTGCCGGAAAAATTGTCAGCACTCTATTCAAGAGCTTCGGAGAAGGATCAATCGCACACAGTTGACTATGAAGAACCTTCCATTCCTCATGAGCAAGATAATCGGCAATGGACACCTGCCCTGTTTCAGCCAGATCTTTCCCCAGGATATCACCCGCCATCTCATTGGCCATAAGGATCACACCATCACACGAAGTCACAAAATGGATCGGAGATGGTTCTGGTAGAGAAATGGGAGGGGTCAGTGAAACCGTTTGATCGCGAACGGGAAGTAAATGGTCAATTGGAAATGGGTCGGAATTTGTCGAAAGAATTTCGGTGAGTCGGCCCTTCAATCGGTGAAGGGCCTGGGTGAGTTCCTGCTCTTGGGTATCCGAAAGGTCATTCGACTTAGCTTGAAATTCCCGTAAGGACTGTTCAAGTAAGTGATGGAGTCGTTCAAAAGTGCCCACAATTACCTCCACCCTGCCGCAAGGAATAGGAAACCACAGGGGAGTATTAAAATAATAAACCCGATAAGGATATCTTTTGGCAAGGTTTCCAGGACGTCAATCCATCAAAAGAGGTGCCATGATTAGCGCCAGTTCCTAACCAACCGACTCACAGCACCGGCAAGACATTTCGAGCCATGGAGGGAAACCTACGCACTTTAACAAGAGACCCCTTCTAGGTCTTCGGAAAAATCACTCCGGCCTCGGCATCGGCTTGCGCCTGAGCATAACGCCCCACCGTTCCAATGTCGGACCAATAGGCGGCATGAAGAAATCCAAATATTTTTGAACCCCGCGCAAGCGCGTTCGTATAGGAGTCGATGATGGAAAACGGCCTATCCGCAGGGGCATCGTAGAGAAGAGAAGGATGAAGAATATGAACTCCTGCAAACATCCGTTGAACCAGGGCGCCAGGCCCTTCGGCTTGGCTCAGTCCCCGACCATTTATTCTAATAATTCGATTTTGTACATCCGATTCTACGGCTCCCCATTGGGCCGCTTGCGGATCGTTGCGAAGGACCAACGTGGCCACACCACCATGAGTCCGATGGAACTCTACCAAAGCTTTCACATCCAACTCGATCAACGTATCACCATTAATAACCAAAAACGGGTGTGGCCCCAAAAACCACTCAGCCGCTTTTAGTCCACCACCCGTTCCTAACAGGGTCGGTTCATAGGAATACCTCACCCGCATACCCCAGCGGGATCCATCCCCGATCGCTTCTTCGATCATATTTCCTAAATAATGCAGATTGATGATGACGTCACGTATTTCATATGTTCGCAACAACAACAAATTCCATATAATGAGCGGCGTCCCCGAAACCGGCAATAACGGTTTGGGAATCGTGTTGGTCAACGGACGAAGGCGAGTACCCAGACCCGCAGCCAAAATCATCGCCTTCATATGCAGAAAGCTAACGCCATTCAGGGATATAGGGAGAGAGATGAGTGAGCAGTGGATGAAGTTGAGGATATTTTTCTAAATTGGCACGAACATTCTTTAATGTCTGGGGAATTGAGGCCAAAAAGCTTGAATTACCTTTCACCCGATCAATATACACAAACCGCCCGGCAGCCTTCAGATTGCGTTGAATACTCGTGAAGTCAAACAGCCGACGAAACGCTTCAGGATCCTGAAATAGCATAGATGATTGTTGCGACAAAGATAGATTCTGACGCATCTCTTCTATGTAACGATCTATAAGACGATCAATTACCCCCTCATCGAGAGCAATGTAGGAATCCCTCAGCAGGGAGGCCAGATCATATGTCACCGGGCCCATCAAGGCATCCTGAAAATCAATGACGCCCAGCCGTTCCCCATTCACCATCAAGTTTCGGGAATGATAATCGCGATGAGTAAAAACCTGCGGTTGCGCGGCTAGCCATTCGGCCATTTTCTGAAATTCTTTTCGAAGGGGTACATAATCATCAGCACACATGGGCCGCCCCTGTCTCGCCACAATGCCGTATTCTAAAAAATGGTCAAACTCCCAGAGATACAGAGGGACATCAAAAGATCGTGTAAACGACACACAGGGGACAGAGGAAGGATGTGAGGCCTGGAGATGAAGCTGAACGAGTTGATCAACAGCCTTACAGTATAAATCTTCCCCGATAGCCGGGGTGGATTCCTGCCATGCTTGGGCCAGCGTCACGTCTCCAAAATCTTCGAGGTAGACCAAGCCGCCGTATTCATCATAAAAATATAACTCAGGAACCTGAATGCCCTTCTTTTGGAGATGTTTCAGAATATTGGTGAACGGCAATTCAGTGACGCCTCCCTCAGTTCCACTTACGGCCTCCTCTGAAGCTTTAAATCCTTCGGGATCGGCTAACTTCATCAAAATCACAGAGGAAACTGGAGCCCTGGAAAGGTGCAACCGAAAATAACGACGGTTCGAGGCATCCCCGGCCAACGGCACGCATTGCTCTAAGTCGGCAGTGAACGGAAGATGTTTACGAAGAGTCGAGGACACACCCGAGAGATCGAGGCCCATCAAAGCCAGGGAAGTTTGAGGCGTCATTTCTTTCGATTATACGGGCATACCAACTTCTTGTCATCCAGAGGAAATAAGAGACCCTCACTTTGACCATTGATTTTCCGTGCCTAGGTTAGAAGGGCTTGGATGCGCAGAACGTTAGGAAAAGCGCGCGCACGACTTGATAACGACCTGACTGTACGCTTGCGCGTCAAAGGGCCTCAGAGGAAAAATGCAAAATCTCTCCGGGAAGGAAAGGAACCATGCTAGCGACATCTTTCTCCCTTTCCATTTAAGATTGAGGCCATTTTGACGATAAATAGTAGTAAGAGAGGAAAACTCCTCACAAGCCACCATAATCACCCACACATTTAAAGGTGCTCTATGGAAATCACCAATTCCCCCCCACCATCTCTTACTCCTCCTCAATCTACCTCCACGGTCCAGGATGGGGATGTCGGCCAGAAGGGAAATTTTTACAACCGCAACAGAAAAAAACAACAAAAGAATTTTGAGCAACACTCGGAGGAACCACCGCCCCGCATTGATCGCTCAACACCAAAGATTGATATTCGCGTGTAGCACTGGGTAATTGTTGTATTTTCATGCCTCCTACGCGCCGAAGCACTAATGCCCCTTCAGTTTGTAATCACAGATACTCTACAGATGCCCTGCTGATGAGATCATATTGGACCGTCATTTCTTCAATTAAAATCTAAATATTGAGCCTTATCGATAAATTTATCGCTACATGTAGTGTTTAAGGTTTAATTTTGGGTATATTGGTCTTTGCAGATTTTGATTTAGCCATTTTCACCTAATAAGAACTGAACATGAGTTATAAAAACATCGGGGATTACGGAGTTATTGGAGATCTCCATACCATCGCCCTTGTTGGGATCGATGGATCGATTGACTGGTGTTGCCTGCCACGATTTGATTCCCCTAGCCTGTTTGGAGCCATTCTTGATCATAAAATTGGAGGGTATTTCAAGATTGCGCCCGTCACAAAGGGAAATACGCGACAAATGTACCTGCCGGAAACCAATATTCTTCTGACCCGGTTTCTGCAACATGATGGTGTCGGGGAACTCACTGACTTCATGCCCATCGAGTCGGACGAAGCCGGCTACCGGCCCCGCCGCCACCAAATAATCCGAATGCTTTCCGTTGTCCGTGGAACCGTCACTTTTCGAATTGAATGTGCGCCCGCATTTAATTTCGGACGGGATCCCCATGACATTATGACCAGACCGAAAGGCATCATCTTTCAATCCGGAGATCAATCCGTGGGATTGGTCAGTCCCATTTCCCTTCATACGCAGGGCAATTTCGCCTATCAAGAATTCACACTCCATCAGGGTGAAAGCCTGACGTTTTTTTTGGAATACTTGGAAGTGACAAACGGGGACCAGCTGTTATCCACGCCTGAATCCGGGGACGAAGCCTTTCGAAATACATCAGCCTTCTGGCAGCGCTGGCTGGCCCAATGCCAATACGATGGACGATGGCGGGAGGTGGTTCACCGTTCGGCCTTAGCACTCAAACTGCTGACCTATGCTCCAACCGGAGCCATTGTGGCAGCTCCCACCACCAGTCTTCCCGAAAATATCGGGGGTCCCCGAAATTGGGACTATCGTTATACCTGGATTCGAGATGCCGCCTTTTCTATATATGGACTATTACGCCTGGGATTTACGGTGGAGGCCAGTCGATTCATGGATTGGCTCAATGGCCGTTGTTGCGAACTCAATCCGGACGGATCCATCCAATTGATGTATGGCATCGACGGCCGTCGGAATCTCACCGAAAAAGAATTACCTCATCTGGATGGCCACCGCAGTTCCCGCCCCGTGCGCATCGGCAATGGGGCCGCCTCTCAACTGCAAATGGACATGTACGGCGCACTGATGGACGCGGTATATCTTTATAATAAACACGGCGCATCCATTTCCTATGATCTCTGGGTAAACCTTTGCCGCCTCTTGGATTTTGTCTGCGACAATTGGGAGCAACCTGACGAAGGCATTTGGGAAGTCAGAGGAGGACGCCGTCATTTTGTCTATTCCAAAGTAATGTGTTGGGTGGCTTTAGACCGCGGCATTCGTCTTGCCGACAAACGAGGCTTTCCGGGCAACCGGGCCCGATGGATGGAGGAACGCGACAGGATCTATCGGGAAATTATGGCACGGGGGTGGAATGCCGACATTGGAGCCTTCGTCCAATCCTACGATAGCGAGGCATTGGATGCCGCCAACCTGATTATGCCTCTGGTGTTCTTTGTGTCCCCGACCGATCCTCGCATGCTCTCAACCATTGACCGTACACTTGAGCAATTGTCATTAGGAAGCCTGGTATATCGTTATGAAAACGGAAAGGGCGCCTCGGATGGCCTGGACAGCGAAGAAGGCACCTTTAGCATGTGTACCTTTTGGTTAGTCGAAGCTCTGACAAAAGCCGGACGATTGACGGAAGCACGACTGATCTTTGAAAAAATGTTAGGCTATGCCAATCATCTTCGTCTATATGCCGAGGAAGTCTCGCACTCAGGTGAACAGTTAGGAAATTTCCCCCAGGCCTTTACCCACTTTGGTCTCATTACGGCCGCCTGCAATCTTGATCTGGCTCTTAATACGAAACGTGCCGCCCACACTGTCGTGAGGCGTAATCGTCCGTCGGTATCACCTTCACATCAAGCTCAATGAGGACTGAAAGGACACACACTCGAAATCAGAGGAGGATCGTATATGGATATCGGTTTCATTGGGCTTGGCAAAATGGGAATGAACATGGTCACCCGGTTGAGCCAAGGAGGACATCGGGTCGTTGCCTACGACCGGTCAGTCGCCCTAATCAGTGAGGCCGAAAAAAGAGGGGGGAACGGATCTTCATCCTTGGAAGACTTGATCGCCAAATTACCCAAACCGCGAGTCGTCTGGGTTATGGTCCCTTCCGGTCAACCCACCGAAGAGACGGTACAGGTTCTCGGAAAAATCCTGGAGGCCAACGATATCATCATCGACGGAGGCAATACGAAATTTCATGATGACGTTCGCCGTGCTGCCGACCTTCATACCCGTGGCATCCATTATATTGATGCCGGAACCAGCGGTGGTATTTGGGGTTTGCAAATCGGCTATTGCTTGATGGTCGGTGGGAAACAGGAACCCGTCAAACGATTGGCCCCGATCTTCACAACCCTGGCTCCGGAAAATGGCTGGGCTCATGTTGGGGGACATGGCGCAGGGCATTATGTAAAGATGGTTCACAATGGCATTGAATACAGTATGATGCAGGGATACGCCGAAGGATTCGAACTTATGTCCAAGAGTGACTATAACCTGAATCTTGCCACAATCGCCGATCTCTGGATGCATGGCAGTGTGGTCCGGTCCTGGCTGCTTGAACTAGCCGCCGGAGCGTTAAAACAGGATCCTAAGCTGGAACAATTACAAGGCTACGTGCAGGATTCAGGTGAGGGACGGTGGATGATTATGGAGGCCATTGAAAAGGACATACCGGTTCCTACTCTGACGGCCGCTTTATTCACCCGATTCCGCTCGCGTCAGGGAACCTCCTTCGCAGAAAAAATGTTAGCAGCATTGCGTAAGGCTTTTGGCGGACATCGCGTCCGGCCATAACCAAATTCACACGAGGTCGACATGTCACCGATGGAACCTTCTCCTGGAACCGAAACACCCGTCACCACCAACCGAACCGTAGCGACTCAATCGTGCACGATTGTCATTTTCGGTGGATCGGGCGATCTGACCCAGCGCAAACTTCTGCCGGCCCTCTATAACCTCCTCCTGGACGGCTTGTTACCGGATAATTTTGCTGTACTGGGCTTAGGCCGGAAACCTCTTTCGGATGAAGTTTTTCGCGGAATTGCCCGTGAGGGCATTGAAAAATTTTCCCGACAACCGCTTGAACCCGACAAGTGGGAAACGTTTCAAAGTCGATTGTTTTATTGTGCAGGTGATATATCCGCCCCCGACTATTACGGTCAAATTCGGGACCGGCTGAAGGACATTGAGTCACCATTCAAGCTACCTGGCAATCGTATTTTTTATTTAGCCATCCCACCAACGTCATTCGCTCCCGCATGCGAGGGACTCCAACAAGCCGGCTTAGTGGCAGCTCCTGACCAAGGAAACCCATACTCCAGGGTCATTGTGGAAAAACCGATTGGGCACGACTTGTCTTCTGCCCGAGCGATTAATACGGCCATCGGGAATGTCTTCGATGAATCGCAAATTTATCGCATCGACCATTATCTGGGAAAAGAGACCGTCCAGAATATTATGGTCATGCGGTTTGCCAACTCCATCTTTGAACCGCTATGGAACCATAAATACATCGACCACGTGCAATTGACCGTCAGCGAAGCCGTCACCCTTGGGACCCGAGCCACCTATTACGAGGGAGCAGGAGCCCTTCGAGACATGGTGCAGAATCACATTTTGCAATTGCTCTGTCTAATTGCGATGGAGCCCCCCTACTCACTAGATCCGGATGTAGTGCGGAATGCTCGAATGGATGTGTTGCGGGGACTGCGCCCCATTCGCGGTCAAGAGGTCGAAAAGATGACTGTTCGCGCCCAGTATGCCCACGGCAACATCCAGGGCCAGGAGGTCCCTGGCTATCGACGAGAGGAAGGGGTACAACCTGACTCCACCACGGAAACTTATGTGGCCTTAAAAGTCTTTGTGGAAAACTGGCGTTGGGCCGGTGTGCCATTCTATATTCGCACGGGGAAGGCCATGCCGACGCGTGCCAGCGAAATCGCCGTCCAATTCAAGGAAATTCCCCAAATTTTATTTAATGCCAATCCGCAAATTCCCCAGGCTCCAAATCTGCTCACACTTCGCATTCAACCCGAAGAGGGCATGGCCCTTCGCATTATTTCCAAAGTACCGGGGAGTAAAGCCCAAACGCATCCTGTTGATATGGACTTTCACTACGGTGATGCCTTTAAGGCACCTTCCCCTGAAGCCTATGAACGATTGCTGTTGGATGTCATGGCGGGGGATACGTCCTTGTTCATGCGACGGGATGCCGTTGAGGCCTCGTGGAAATGGGTCACGGATATCCTCGAAGGGTGGAGTGCATATGAACCCAAATGGTTACCGGAATATCCCGCCGGTACCTGGGGACCCGTCGAAGCCGATCGACTGATTCATGCAGGGGGGCACCATTGGCGGAAAATCTAGGGGCTCTCCCTTAGATTGCGATAGAACAAAAAGGCCTCCCTTTCTTCTCCCTTCCTGAGTGGGGGAAAATCCTCTAAAAATCTTGTAGTTTGTGTTTCTCATTCCTGCTGGTTTTCGGCACATCCCATGGTAAAGAAAACATTGGAAAGAAAAAGAATAATGCGACCCAGAAAAACCCTAAGCCAAATTCAACACATGGCCAAACATCACGATACCTCTGGCCCGAAACGCTTTCCGCAATTATGTTCGTGAATTCCATCCTTCAGAAATCGTTACCCATTTTTGTGCAAAGAAAAGATTGGTTGGTTGCCGTAAAGGTTTTAAAGGGTAAAAAAACATAGACTTCAGTGGACGGACAACGACAATGGAGATCGTAATCTTAAACCGCAAGAACACCAGTCATCATCATCCCCACCGGTTCGTAACGGGATCCATCCTCGCAGTGAATGCCTAGCGTACGAGGGGAATGTACTAAGGCTGATGACCTTATTCTTGGGGTTCGATACAGTTCATCTCGCCTCGCTCTCGACAAAGTCGATATCGGAGCTTCTTTGCCCAATATTGGTAGGCTTCCTCCACATCACTCCATGAACTCGTTGTCCCAGAGAGACTTTTGGTGCCAGCTCTTCGATCAACTCCCGCCATTAGTAATTCCCCGGTTTGCGCATCCGTAATTTTTGCCTCGACACTGGCTGCACCGACAAATCCTGGTTTTCCCTTTGCTACGATTCCTTTGGCTCCCGTCAACATACGGGCTGGGGGAAGCACGGAGGAAATTATGTCCATTGTCGGGTTTGAGGCTTCTGCCTCAGTAATGGCCACTGTCACCCTCATGATGCCTGGACCGGGTTTACTCACAATCTTGTAATTGGGCATTAAAGCCTTCACAAGCTTATCCCAGAAATAATCCGCAAGTTGTTGAAGATCAGCCTTCCATTCTTCCTTCAATGGCGAGTCCTTATCCCGCCAAATGGTTACGGAATCAACGATGGCTTTATCATACGATTTCCAGTCGGCTTTTTGGTTTTTGTATACTAATAGGGCCTCCCCTTCTTGGCCGGGGCGCAATATGGAATAATCCTCAAGAAACCCAGTTTTGAGGGGTTCGTGCATCTGTTGCGTTTTGGCGCAGCCGCCAAAGCCTCCTAAGAGCACAACGCAACTTAGGAAGAATGGACTTGCCAATCGGTGTGCACATTTCATCATCATGCGATTCTCCTTCTCATATTCTGAAGCGTTCAACTGAAAACAGGTATCTATTTTATTGATTCGAGGATGTGCATTGCGAAGAATTCCTCATTATTCGGCCCTTGGTATGAAAATGATCCCTGACTTGGCACCTAATGATCAGAAAACTGCCCGCCCACGCTAGTAAAGCCCCGTTCCGTCGCCCCCGCAAGCCATCAGCGGGGATCCAATGTCATTTGGTCATCCCTGCATGTCGGTACCAGTTACCCTCTAATTGCCTTCATACCCGCAGTGTTTGACGGGTATCCACCCCCCTCTGTCATCCCAATTCCCTACAGAGCTCTGAGTTGAAGTATATTCAACGAATGCCAGAATACCTTGATCCACTTGTCGGTTTTCATGACTTACGAAAGATTTCTGATTCTACGTAAAGGACACATGCTGCCCGCTAAGTCAGCCCATATTACTTTCTAAATCTGGAAGATGAAGATAATGGGGCTAATAACTCGTGATTAACGATGGTATCCATCTCTCAGCCAATAGCCAAGGCATCGATATGGGTGGGCAATAGCAATGAGATAGATGTAAACACACAATAGATGAGGTTATAAGGGAACCCCAGTTTGAACGAAGGTTGGCTGCCAAGCGCTTCAAATCTTCTTGCGAAACTTCGGATGGATCGTTAACCATCCTCACCAACCGGATCTAAACAAACTATCTGATATTTGGAAAAATCAATCTCTCTTACGTTTGCCCACAGGGTTAAGCCTGCAATAGAGATTCAGCCTGTCCTATGGTTCGCCCAACTTATTTTTCTTCAAACCTGAGCATACCTAATGAGCATGCGAACTGATGCTGGCTTCAATCAATTGCTCCAGGCGAGCCAATCCTTTTTCAACATCGGCCTCCAGGTGGATACGAATGACCCGTCGCTGACGACTGCTCAGGCTTTGCATATCGCCCAATGCTTGCGCAGCTTTCAACACGCCAAACGAATATGGTTCACCAGGAATGGGAAGATCTTCCCGATCATCGCAGGTCACCTGAATAAACACTCCAGAATTGGGTCCCCCCTTATGCAATTGTCCTGTAGAATGGAGAAATCGTGGACCATATCCTAACGTTGTCGCAACCTGTTTGATCCCACGAATGTTATTGCGCATGCGTTGAAAAACGGCATCAACCGTATCGGTACGTTCCACGTAGGCATTGATGGCAAAATAATCCCCTGATTGGATACGAGCAAGATGCGCGCCAAGCACAGCTTCCAATGAGGTCTTCCCATGGAGGATAGAGGCATTCTGGCCATCGGCATAGACCGTCACGCTGTCATCCTTGAGGAAAGGGGGGGGATCCGGCAAGGTGCCGTTCCGAGTAAAGGCTTCCAAATTTTTCTTCGTGTAATCCTTACTTTCCTGTACGTTTGGCTGATCAAAGGCATTAATCTCCAACACAGCTCCAGCCACCGCCGTTCCCATTTCCCATAAGAAAAATTGCTCACCAAGGTTAATTAGATCGGCGACGTTGATGCGAATCACCGGATGCCCGGCTTGTTCAAGCGCCTTGACTTTGGCTTCCTGGGTGGCATCAATCCCTTGTTCATATCGGATATAGGCAAAGACCCGGTCCTGGTCGTAGACCTCAGGGTCTCCCAAGGATTCCCCATCAATGGGAATAATTCCCTTTTCTTCTTTCCCCGTGCTTTCAGCCACCAATTGTTCCAACCAGGCACCCAGATCCCATAGTGCCGGGGAGGTCACAAACGTCAGTTTGTCCTTTCCAGCCTTGGCACACATGCCGAGGACCGTCCCGAGGATTACACCTGGATTATCCTGAGGGGGCACACTGGCCCCACATGAATGACGCATGCGTTCCGCCCGATACAAGAAATGCTCAATATTCACGCCCATCAAGGCCGCAGGGAACAGGCCAAAATTCGAAAGAGCCGAATATCGCCCGCCGATTTCCGGAACACCAGGCAGTATGTGTCGGAATCGCAGCTCCTTGGCCACTTGCTCCAGCAAGGAGCCAGGATCGGTAATGGCCACAAAATGATTGCCCGCCTTCTCCCCGACAACCTGCCGCATACGCTCAAAGAAATATTTTTGAAACACGAGTGGTTCGGTCGTGGAACCCGATTTACTGGCTACCACACACAACGTTTTTGCCAATTCGACCCGATGCTCAAATGCCCGCACCTGGGAGGGTACTGTGCTATCCAAAACATGTAATTCGGGATATCCGGTAATCAAACCAAAGGTCATCCGGCAGACTTCCGGGCACAAGCTGCTTCCCCCCATACCCAGGATCAGAACATGTTGAAACCCCGCTTCTTTGATCTCCTTTGCCAAGGCCAGTAATCGGGGGATCGAGGAAAGTTGCTGTTCTGTGATTCGCAACCATCCCAAGGCGTTCCGAATGATCTCCTGATGAGCGGGATCGCGATGCCAGACAGTGGGATCTTTGCTCCACAACCGGCGAACCAGATTGGTTCGCTGAAATTCTGTGAGTGCCTCATCAACTTTCGGCTGCAGAGGGCCAACCGAATAGGTGATCCTGTCCACTTTCTCCCCTAAGATGAGGGCCCGCTTCCGGCTTATCACGCCCATTAATTGATCAAAGGCATCCAAAAACAACTGTGCGCCATCCTTCAGAAGGGTGTCCGTGACCTCCTCCATTGAAACCCCAGCTTCAGCCAACCGCTGCATGGTCATTTTCGCATCGGCAAGCCCCTCCTGAATCGTATTTTTCACCGTTCCGTGAGTCCGGAAAGCCGTAAATGTCGCTTCAGGCATCGTGTTCACGGTATCCGGACCGATGAGATTATCAACATAATAGGTATCCGGGTATTTGGGGTTTTTCGTCCCGGTGCTGGCCCAGAGGACCCGTTGAACTCGTGCGCCTTCTGCTTTGAGGGATTGAAATTCCGAGCTCGCAAAGACTTCCTGAAAGATTTGATAGGCCAGCTTGGCATTGGCAATGGCAACCTTTCCCAGAAGACCTTCCAGCATCGCTCGTTGGGCAGGACGGGATTCTTTTGAGATTTTCGCATCCAGTTTTTTATCAATCAGCGTATCAATTCGACTGACAAAAAAACTGGCCACCGAAGCGATACGATGCAAATTCCCTCTATGCGCCGCCAACCGTTTCAACCCGCGGATATAACTCCAGGCCACCTGCTCATACACCACCACACTGAATAAAAGAGTGACATTGATATTGATGCCTTGGGACAGAAGCTCCTCAATGGCGGGCAATCCCTCGGGGGTTCCAGGCACTTTAATCATGACATTGTCCCGGCCCACGGTTTGCCACAAACGGACCGCTTCATCGATGGTGCCTTGTGTATCAAAGGCCAAATCCGGAGAGACCTCCAAGCTCACATAGCCATCACGACCGTCCGAGGTCTCATAGACCGGCCGCATGAGATCGGCTGCATCCTGAATGTCTTGAATGGCTACTCCCTCATAAATCTGTTTGACGCTCGTCACCTGAGACGCGACTTGTGCAATCGCTTCATCATAGTCCGCACTCCCCGCAATCGCTTTTTCAAAAATCGAGGGATTCGAGGTCATGCCCATAAGACCGTCCTTCTCAATAAGCGCCTGAAGGTCCCCAGAGGTAATCAAACCACGACGAATGTAGTCATACCAGGGACTTTGCCCTATCTCACGAAGTTGGACGAGTGGATTCATGGTGAGATTCTCCTTGAAAGGATTGAGTTAGCGGTCAGCGGTTGAGGCATGAGCTTGGTGCCGTGCAATCTGTGCCTTGGCCGCTGCCACCACATGTTCAACCGTAAAACCAAATTTTTTAGCTAATTCCTTGAGCGGAGCGGAGGCGCCGAACGATTTCATCCCGATTGAGTGGCCTTCAATTCCGACGTAATTGCCCCAACCAAAGACGGATGCTTGCTCGACCGATACCCGTGCAGTGACCTTGGAAGGAATAACCGAGCGTCGATAGTCTTCCGATTGTTGTTCGAACAACTCCCAGGAAGGCATACTGACGACTCGACTTTTAATCCCTTCGACCGCCAATTGCTCATGGGCTTGCACACACAATGGCACTTCGCTTCCCGTTCCAAGTAATAACACCTCTGGGCATCCATCGGACGGGTCTGCCAACACATAGGCACCTTTGGCCACGCCGGACGCAGACGCATATTTCATGCGATCTAAGGTGG
>JAUIKP010000514.1 GCA_030430725.1 Nitrospiria bacterium | reverse complement strand
ATAATACCTGATCCTCCCATGCGGCGGGAGAAGGAAAAAACTCCCGGTCACTGAGGGAAGGTAGATTCACCTCTTGAAGATTCTTTTCTGTCATGACGGGCTCCCTTGATTGTGCACGATGCGTATTTCATCGTATGGCTGAAATATGGGTGGCATTCCGGTGCGGGCTGTCCGATGGCCGGTCTGCGGAATTTTGATCATCTACGGGATGGTTTCCCGGCCTTGGGTTCATGTCGCACTATCAGGCAATGACCCAAACGGCAAAGCCCTGTCCTTTTTTTGCCAGCTCTTCGCCCACATGGTGATGAAAGATTTCTTTGAAGCTGGAGTAGGTTTCCCGTCCAACGACGATGGTTCCGCAATTCTGTTTGTGAGCGGTCCCGATCAATTCACCAACAATATCCGGTCGATGGATGGATTGAGAAAACACGACGCTGACCATGGCCGGTAATACCCCAACCCGATACAGAATCGTCTTGGCGTTCTCTAAGATTGGTCCCGCCTCCTTTTTTGCCTTTTCAATCCATTGAGCCTGCTCTTTTTTTAAGGTCTCATCCAGCTTTTGTTCTGTTGCCGGATCTTCGGCTCCTCCGAATTCCAAAAGTTCGGGAGGAATCGGAGGGAGGATATGAAAGAGCATAATGTGAAAATTTTCCCGCGCCCCGACCATCTCGGCTACATAGGAGACGCTTCGGATGGAAGAATCCGAACCGTCGACACCGACGAGTAATGTCTTATCTCTTGCCATAGATCACTCCCTTCATTTTTCGTGAATTTCGCTATCCCTAACCAGGATAGTTGGCGGGTTGTGTTCATCTAAAGGGCATTCTAAGATGTCGTCTGCCGGACTGAGGGAGCAGAATGCCTTCACTCCATTATTCCCTTAATGAAGTCTTCCTCAATGCCTCCCGGCTTCGGCTACGAATGGGGAGGATTGTTTGCTTCGATACACATTGTCCACCAGGACACTATCGTGTAAGGCCTGGGAATGCAGGTTGCTGAGTATTGGTAAAATCGGCTGTAATTCTACACTGGTTCGCTTAGGAGGTGAAAGGCTGGACGATATTGTAGGATCTGAGAACATTCCTATGCACATCTCCTCGTGTGTCCCGGAGTGCTACAGTTCATGTGCAGAGGTTTGGGAGGAAAGGAGCCGACGCTTCACCATCTGTGATCATGCGACACACCGGTTTGTGACCTGAATACTCCTTTGTTCAGGCGGCAGTCTCAGGTGGTTGTTTTTTTAGACTGCAGTGCCGGTGTCAGGAGGACCTGAGGGCATGCGTTCCGGGATTGATCTATGAAAGACCTGTTCACCATTGAGACCTTCATGACCGGGTTCGCTGATCGGACGGGCTTGACCCTTTCGGCTCGACCGGCTCGTCGCTATCTTTGGACCGACGCGTTTGCTGTTTGCAACTATTTGGAACTTTTCCGCCAGACAGGCAAGGAGCAATACCAACAAGGTGCGAAACGCCTTGTCTCTCAAGTCCACCGGGTCCTGGGGCGACATCGGGAAGACGATTTGCGCCAGGGATGGATTAGTGGATTAGGCGAACAGGAAGGTGAGCAGCATCCGACTCAGGGTGGCCTGAGAATCGGAAAAGAGCTTGCTGAGCGCAGACCGGAGGAACCGTATGATGACCATTTGGAATGGGAGCGGGATGGCCAGTATTTTCATTATTTAACCAAATGGATGCATGCCCTCGATTGTCTGGCACGGGTGACGGGAGATGCTGTGTATAACCGGTGGGCTGTGGAACTGGCGAAGACCGCCCATGCCCGCTTTACTTATACCCCCTGGGGTGGTGGCCCCAAACGCATGTATTGGAAGATGAGTATCGACCTCTCCTATCCCCTGGTTCCGTCCATGGGCCAGCACGATCCGCTCGACGGGTTGATCACCTACCAGCAACTTCAGGCGACGGCTATGAAATCTGCCGGATCCAATGCAGAGAGCCCTCTGGGGCCAGAGATTGCGGAGATGACCGCGATGTGTGAAGGCCTGACCTGGGCGACGGATGATCCATTGGGAATTGGAGGACTTCTATCCGATGCCTTCAGGCTGGCACAATTAACAATTAGCTCTAATTTGCGCGAATCAGATCGACTGGCCTCGCTCTTGCGGGATGCCGAGGTCGGCCTGGAGGCCTTTGTCCGGAGCCGGTCACTATATGCTTCCGCCGATTATCGTCTGGCATTTCGCGAATTAGGGCTATCCATCGGCCTCCATGCCTTGACAAAGTTGCAAAAAATCATCGAACTGCACCCGGAGAACTTCTCCAATCAGCATGAGTTGAAGCCCAGGTTGTTAAAGCTCGCACGATTTCTTCCAATGATCAAATCCATCGAAAGCTTCTGGCTGGAGCCGGGCAATCAACAGAGTCGCAGCTGGACCGGGCACCGTGATATTAACAGTGTGATGCTGGCGACCAGCCTGGCGCCGGATGGATATCTGGTACTTCAATAACGAACACTTTACTTGGCAATACCTGGCAGATTCCTTATCAGTGAGCCACAATCTGCGAAATAAGAACGTAGTAGTGTTTCCTCTTCCGGTATTTGCGACAACCGGTTGCTCCTTGAGGTATCCTATCGGAATGAGAACCTTGGCCCCCTACGAAGTAAGGTTAACATACAGGCCGACGATTAG
>JAUIKP010000513.1 GCA_030430725.1 Nitrospiria bacterium | reverse complement strand
GTGGTGATTATATCGTATTGAAATCGGACAGAAAAATGTATGCCTATAACGTCGTAAAAGATCAATGGACTACCCTTGGAGTCACTTACCCCTCCGGCAACCCCGCTTGGGGAACTATCGAAGCCTCAATTGCCACTTATGGAGTCATTATGTTTATACATTATGACTTCAGCAATTCTGCTGTGTATCTGTACAAACACGCTTCTGGGAGTGGAGGGGGAGACACCACACCACCAGCAGCTCCACAAAATTTAAATTTGACTGTGCAATGAGTGCCCAATACAAATCCACCGAAAAGGATGGGGTGGTTAAGAAATTAGATTCTTCACCATAAATAAATATCCCCGTGGCAAGACCACGGGGTATTAGAAGAGAGTTAACTGTCGTAGGTCCTCTCGCGGCTCCCCTTGCTTTTGCACATACTGTTCGACTACCTGCCAATTCCCTCCCTCACCAACGGTCCCGACATAATAACCATCAGACCAAAATTCCCCACCCCATAACTCTTTCTTCAATGCCGGTTTCCGCCGAAACAATTCGCGTCCCGTAATACTCTTGAACACTCGCACAATTTGCCCCGGGGCAATCTTCGGATGAGCGGAACACAATAGATGAATATGATTCCGGTCACAGCCCAGCTGCTCAAACTCTATATCGTAACGCTCGGCTAGTCCCCGCGCTACATCCACAATGATTTCCACAACATCGTCCGCCAATAAGCCCTTGCGGTATTTCACGGGGAAGACGATGTGGTAGTGAATCTGCCAGACACAATGACTGGCTTTCTGCACGGTACTTTCGCTCACCCTGCCATTGTTAGGAAATCAGATCCCCGTGGCAAGACCACGGGGAATATCAAGTTCAACTCGCTAGTGCAACACCCATGGACATCGGGAGCGATTCGGCAATGGCTTTACAGATCATGAACCTTCTCCCTCACAGCAATGATCGTTCACACAGCCGGGTTACATGACCGGCCGTAAGGAAATCGATGTGTGGTACCATGTCGATCATTCAACACGCCTGGGGCGCTTTGGCCAAATGATAGGAATTCAGCACGCCATAATGGTCTGAAGCAGGGAATCCGTCGCCACCGAGCTGCTGGCCGAAGAGAGTCTGATGAAGGCAGGTATCCATAAAGAACGAATCCACAAAAATATAATCAATGCGTTTGGGACGGCGCATGTCTTCTTGATAGACATCCAACAGTTCCTGTTGACTGGTTGAAGAACCTTTGGCAATTGATGTCCGCAAAATCTTCGGTATGATGGGTTCGTCCCCATCATAGATGAGGTCATTGGCGACAGGGTCGAGCGTAAAGAGGTCACCTTGGCGATGGGATAATTCATGGGTGTCCCTGAAGCCCGACCGGACTACCTTTTGATATTCCCGGGAATGGGGTTCAAAGTTGAAATCTCCAGCCAGTACCACCCCTTCATACTGACCGGTCCGCCGGAGTTTGTGTAAGGCCGCATTCAGGATCGCTAAGCCTTCCTTTCGTTTGGTCACGGGTTCCTTAAGTTTTTTCTTGATGGCCTTATAATTGAGGAGTTCTTCCTGGGCATGCACCGCCTTTAATTTCGATAAAAATTCGAGGCTGCTTTCCAGACCGGAATGCTTATGGACGTTCACTACCAGGTATTTGTTTTGAGTGCCTGGCCAGATAATTTCTCCGATGAGGGCATATCGAAGTTCTTCCAGTTGAAAGCCTCTGATACTTCGACACATCCCGAAGGTGCCAAGAATTTTCACGGCTTCGATTTTTTTCAGGTTGAGGTAGGGTTTGGCCAGGATAACTAAGCCGTTGTTGAGGTCAGGCATCAGCGCCACCGATTGACTGGCCCGCAACCCGCAGGCATCCACCTGATGGATTTCAGTATACTCAAAGCCAGCCTGCTGTAGCGCATTGATAAACCGGGTAGCCTGTTTTGGGAGGGGATTGACTTCCTGAAGAAAAATTAGATCGGGTGCTTCCTCGGCTATTTGACGGATTTGGAGATTGAATCGGGCTTTATGTTGATCCGGTGTTTCCTCCAAACGGACCCAATAGGGACCGACGTGTAAGCCATGCCAAATGTTATAGGTGAGAATTTTGAAGGTGGTCGGCCGGGACGAGGCGTCGAACTCTTCCTCGAAAAATGCGGATTCCAAGCCGGCACACCCTCCAACCCCCACGACCCATCCTAGAGCTGCCATGAGCAGGAGAGGACCCCCAAAAAGATTTCTTTTATAGGACATTGGGGCTATTCCGGAATTCTCAAGACATACCTGGTTGAGCGTGGTGACACAATGTGTTCTCCTATTTTCGACAAAAACGGGATATTTTTTCAATGTCAACCCCGAATTGGTACGTTCTTACTCTGCAGTTTCCGTGGGGCCCATTCGTGCATCAACGTTAATCTGCTGAACCCGTGAAAGCCATACTGGACTTGAGGACCATGCCTTCTGGGATCAAACTCGTTCCGTGAATATCTTCACGGGCTCTTAAAGGAATGGCATAGAGAAACCCTGAAGGGGTCAATAAGGCAAGGAATCATCTATGCGGAGACCGATATATTAATTCACAAAATGAAAGAGTAATCTGTGATAATCATGAGGCGAGGGCGGAAACGTCTCATAGGGGTCCGTAGTCTTGTTTTGTTTATTAGTGGAGAACCGCT
>JAUIKP010000030.1 GCA_030430725.1 Nitrospiria bacterium | reverse complement strand
AACGATGGTTAGGCTATCCCAAACCTAAACAGTACTGTACATTCGTGGGAAACCGGTCGATGTTGCAACACACCTTAGACCGGGCGGATTGCCTCGGGGCTCCTCATCAAAAAATCACGGTGGTGGCCCAAAGCCATCAAGGTTTCGCAGGTGAGACTTTAGAGGGTCAGCGGGCAGGGCAAGTGATTCTTGAGCCGAACTATTGCGGTACCGCTCCTGGAATGTTTCTCCCTCTCACCTATGTCCGGGCATGGGATCCAAGTGCCACGGTGGTCATCTTCCCTTCCGACCATTTTGTGTTTCCGGAAAATCGTTTTCTGGAAATGGTTCGGCGTGCCATAAGCGGGAGTCGTATTTTTCAGGATCGCCTCCTGGTGTTGGGGGTACGTCCCACTCATCTTCAATTGGACTATGGTTGGATGAATGTGGGTGGGGTGTTGGGTTGGAGTGGAGGATCCTGTGTTCGGCAAGTCGATTCCTTTATTGAGCAACTCGACCACGTCCAGGCCCTCAATGCCATGGCCAAAGGAGCACTCTGGAACACGTCGGTGATCGTAGGGAAAGTTTCCACCATCTGGAAGCTTGGGTGGCAATACATTCCTGTCATCATGGAACGGTTTGAGCGATTAGGAAAAGCCATCGGGAGCACTCATGAGGGTCGCATGCTTCGTCAGTTATATCAAAAAATGCCCATATTGGATGTATCTTCCGAATTGCTTCAACGGATTCCGGAACGTCTGGGGATGATTGAACTGGAAGACGTCCTTTGGAGTGATTGGGAAGGCTCAGATCGCATTTGTGACATGCTGAATGTTCTTGGAAAAGAGCCCTTGTTCCCCTCTGAACTTGTCCCCATGACCTGTTCCTCTACCCATCCATTCCCCTCAATTGAGGTGGCCCGATGAGTTGTAAACGGATATTCACAGCAAGTGCCCGCAGGAAACCGGGAGAACAATCTGGCTCAACTCGTCAAGGCAAGAAAAGGGTGAGTATGGGTGGACAACCACGAGCCAAGACATCTTCCAGGGACCAGAAACGCAAGCCTCTTCGGCCGGTAGAGGAACCCGAGGGCACCACCCCACCCGCGAATGAGGATATTCAGCCGCGAATTGCTGAACGAGCCTATGAACTCTACCAGCGGCGGGGAGGCCACCATGAACAGGATCTCGATGATTGGTTTCTTGCGGAGCAAGAGGTCATGGGTGAAGGTTCAAGAGAGGACTTTGTTTCCTAGCGCAAAGTCTGGAACATCCATTCTTGCCCCGTTGTCGAGCGGAGGTCAGCAGAGTTCCCATCCCAAATGAAGACGTGAAGAAACCCCCAAAGCCCATGGTTAGGGATAGACCAGGTGGGACCGGGTTGTCGATAGACTATATCACTTGCCCCGATTCTGCGGGGGAATTTCCTGCTCATCCTGAGAGGAATCCATCTTGGTATGAATCAATCCCGTCTGGGTTCTTCATAGGGCCTTTTGGGAATCGCCAATAGGTCTGATTCCCGCTTTCTCCGCTTTTTGTTGTTGCAATCGTCAACATTTCCCCCCCCATTCCCTGTAGCTTTTTTGGGCAAGGGATGTGATCCGGTCGGGTCGAGTCCCTCCGAATCCCTTGGTAAACAAGAGAATTATTTCGATGCCCATCCCTGGCATATGCCTCGCTAGAGAAGGATGAGAGATCCAATCCCTGCGCGGAGCAAGGTTGTAAGGGACAATGGTGTGTGAGGGAGGATGGTGGAAAAAATGGAAAGCCATTAGCGGCGGTTCCTCTGGTGAATAATACCCCATGAGGCCCGTTCGCGAATTGGTGTCTCGAGGGTGAAAGGTAGAGGCATGTATCGGATTTTAGATGAAAGTGAAGGCAGGATAGTGGGAATACGGGTTGAGGGTGCATTATCAGCCGAAGAGTATGATCTCTTAAATGCGTATTTGGAACATCTGATGCAGGAGGTTGGGCCGATTAACTTCTTATGTGATATGACAACCGTTGAAGGTGAAAATGGGCAAGCCTTATGGGAGGAGATGACCGATCATCTCCGGAACATTCAAGATTATCAACGAATTGCGGTGGTGGGAAATCGACGATGGTTGGGGGGCAGGCCACATGTCTCTGTTTCCTGGCCCAAGGCACAATGGAAATATTTCCCTGCAGACCAAACCGACGAGGCCTGGCATTGGGTAAAGAGATGAGGTCATCATAACCAGTGCCAATGGCTTCATCTGGATCTTGCAGAGAGCGTGTCGTGAATGAGTTTGGGACGACCGGGGATAAACTGCGGGTTGACTTTAAACCCCTCCTTCTCTTCAGTCGTAAGGGGCCAATGTTCAGCGAGTTCCGTTGTTCGGGTCAGAAGATCAAGAGGGGGCATATTGGAGGAATGCCCGGCAGGGTAAATCGGGTGTTTTGTCTGCCCTAGGGATTTTTTTTTGCGTTACTAGGGAAATTCCTAGTTCCTTCTTTCCGTGTAATGGTTTACAAGGGAATGCCCATGATGGGGGAAGAACAACATTGTGCTTTGGCATCCTGATCCAGGAGGGAGAGGAAAACCATGCTGAAAGCTGTGGGTAATCCATTGTGGTCGATCGTCCTCGCCGGTGGAGAAGGGGAAAGGACCCGCCCGTTTATCGAGCAGTGGTTGGGGGGGCATAAGCCCAAGCAGTATTGTACCTTTGTCGGAAATCGATCCATGCTTCAACATACGCTGGATCGGGCAGACCGATTGGTCAGACCGGACCATAAGGTCACGGTGATTGGTCGGAACCATCGAGAGTTTTTGAATAACGCCATAGAGAGAGAAACGTCCGGACACATTATTGTTCAGCCCCATAATTGTGGAACAGCCGCAGGAGTATTTCTTCCTCTGACCTTTGTTCGGGCATGGGACGCTGATGCCACGGTCGTCATTTTTCCATCCGATCATTTTGTCTTTCCAGAAGATCGTTTTATTGAGACGGTCAGGCGAGGGATTCGCGCAAGTCATTTTCTCAAGGATCGGGTGATCCTGTTTGGCGTTTCTCCTTCACATTCCGAATTGGACTACGGGTGGATCAGTCTGGGAGAAGTGCTGGGGTGGAGCAAGGGCTCTTGTATTCGCCTCGCCGGTTCCTTTCTTGAAAAACCAGATTCCAATGAAGGGAAGCAGGCCATGGCAGATGGCGCTCTTTGGAATACGTTGGTGATGGTGGCAAACGCGACCACTCTCTGGGAACTTGGCTGGCAAAATCTTCCGGATATGATGGAGCGGTTTGAACGGTTAGGAACGATGATTGGAACTGTGCACGAACATAAGACGCTCCACGAGATCTATCGAGATATGCCTGTCTTGGACTTTTCCCGTGAATTGCTCCAACGGATTCCTGAGCATCTGGGAGTGATGGAATTCGAAGAGGTGTTGTGGAGTGATTGGGGACAACCCGAACGCATTGCCCATACCCTCAAAACTCTGGGGAAAAAACCTGCATTTCCTTCTGAAATTTTACAAAAGTCCCTGGCTCCCACACATTCAATGCCTCACGTGGAGGTGACCTGATGGCGAAAAAGCCTTCGGTTTAACCATTCGATACACCTCACATGTCTCCCCTCAGCCGGTAGGTTCGAAGGCGAATTGAGAAAAAGGACTTCTACGAGAGAAGTCTCGTTAGGGGTTCAGGAAAGCCTGATCCGTGGTGCACGGATCCCATGAACTCTCAATCTTACAAGGGAATGTGTGTGTATATCACACCCCCTGTCGAGGTCGACACCCTGTGAAGAATCTGGATGATTGATTCGTGGCGGAGCAAGAGGAAATATTGGCCGAAGTTACATCAACAAAGTCCAGGAGGTTTGTTCATCAACCGGGTTGCAGGAATTTCCGTCCGCCTAATTCCCTCGTGTGTCCTGAATGACGGCCCGGTTTCCTGGAGTTTTTTCCCTGTTTGTGTAGGGAGATTGAGGCTGACTCAAAAATGTCGCCTTTACTGTTTCTGAAGAAGAGGTGTTTGTATGATACCCAGGAGCATGCCCTGTGGTTTCATCTTCATCTTGTCAGTCGTCCCAATCGATGGGCTTTTCAGGTCTTCTTTGGTCTCAAGATCAAAGACATGACCAATTTCAGGTTCCGGATTACCTTCAAGAACGAGGAAAGAACGGCACTCAAGTCCAAAAACGAGATCCAGAAAACACGCAGCTTGGAAAACATGAAAGGAACCGGGAGCATGAGGCCAAAAGGATTCATTCCCAAAATCAAACCGGGCAAGCCAAATCTCAATCCATGGAAAAAGGATGCGGTATGGGTTGGCGAGGACGGTCGGTAGCAAGACCCATCTCCGACGGTTATGGATCAACCGGAGAATCCAGGAGTTAATGATCTCTGCATGGAACAATAAGAAACAAGGGTTCAGCATGGAAGCATCGAAAGGTCCACTCGTTCCCCAGCCTCCTTTCAGGTGCGTACCCCCTTCCCGAAATTGGTTGGACTGATTGAGAGGCTGACTTGTGAGAGAAAATTGAAGTGTCTTTTTCTCAAGGGGGAAATGATGCGTGGTTCAAAATTAGCCCTGATAATATTGGGGATTTTGGGTGTATCCACGTTGGGATGTTTACCCACGCCATCGGTAAACAAAGAGATACGGCCTTCAGGATCATGGTCTGGCAGAGGCCGAATGGAACCCATGGGACTTCATGGACCTTGCCTGATAGAAGAACACTTTACCGGGTTCTCCATTACAGAATGGTTGCAGGATCGACCTTTCACTGATCACCTAATCGCCCGGAGAGTTCAAAACACCTTACCTATGTCTTGAATTTTTGGAATCTCAGGGGGATGTTGGTTGGTAAGGCCTCTCATCCGCTTGTCCCTCTCTCCTCTCCTTTCCTATGAAAAGTGTGTTGTGTTCGAATGTGAAACATTTGAAGCAACACGGACGGAGTCATGGCTAGCTCGTGGTCATTCAAAAATGGTCTGGCAACGCGAAAGCCTGATTCCTGTCTAGTGGAGAGGAAAAGAACTGCGGAATTTCGAATAGCCATGGCCCAATGCGAATTCATGGCAACCGACCGAACTCATTTGGTTTCATCCCGCCAAAGCCTGGACCCCCCATTTTAATTGGTTGTCAATTAGCTCCCCTGCGCTGGCTGCCAGGATAAGGCCCAGAATACGCGTAAAAATATTCATGCCGGGCACGCCGAAACGTTATGGAGGCAGCAGGCCAGATGTAGAGCCATCCTAGGCTTATGCCAATAATTATGATGGTCAAAGCACGTAACAATTCATGCCCCAGGTTGGTGCCTGTATGTGCCTCAACCCCAACAGTGTTCACTCTATCGGGCACTGTCAGTCATGATATGGCTACCGGGATGACGGCCATATCTTTTGGACTTTGCGGCTTCTTCTTTGGGTTGCACTGTTGGGTGCAATTCTGCCTGAGGCCTAGCAAGGGCCAAGAGGAGGATGAGGGTCCCGCATTCACCCTAAAAGAATTTACACAGATCCCGAACCATACGAGAATCAATCCATTCTCCTAGGGCTGCTGACAGAATTAGGGTTGCGGAGAAGGACGCAATCCTGGCAGTTCCCTGTCTGGTTTTCATGTCTTCATCGGGGAGCAACGCGATGAAAACGGAGAGAGCCCCCAATGGATTGATGACGGCTCGGCGTGTCACAAAATATTCCGGTATTCAGTATAATCACGCATCGGGAATCCATTTATGCCTTCCTCTCATACGCGTGGTAACAGGGACACGTCACTTCCTAAATTCTCACTGGCCACAAAAGCCATAAGCTTTGATGGGGTATGATCTCGATCGTCTGTATGGGAATGAGACACCTCGCAACAGAAAATATAAGAAAAATTTTCCCTAAACCCACACTGCCGGGTAGTGATGCCTGGGGCATAACGCTCCACGAACCTTGCTGCGATGAGGTCTAGTGTCGTTGATTCGGTTATCTGTCAGCTACCAGGGGCTCATGGAGTTGGGAAAAAGAAATACAGAAACGGGAGGCATAAGGTAAACTGGGATTGAAATGTTGGTTTTTTTTGTTATGGGTCGAAAGGAGCACAATGATGAAAGTGTTGTTGGCGGTAGAACAAACCCGCATTTCCGAAGGAGCCATTCAGATCCTCAGTAAGTTGACACTGCCCGATGGATCCGATCTGTTTCTGCTCCATGTGAACCCCATCCCACAAAAGATTACGGGTTTGGCGAAGGAACGGATTTTGAAAATCTCCCAACAGGTTCAAGAGGTTCAAAAGCAGGCGCTTGAACAGGCACGTCAGTTTCTGAGTAAGGTCGAAAAAAGGGTGAGTCATCAGAATGTGGAAATGTGTCCTCTTGTGAAAAAGGGTTTTCCTGGCGAGGAAATCTTAAAAACCATTCATGCGAAAGACATTGATTTGGTGGTCCTCGGATCACGTGGGTATTCCAAGGCGACGGGGTTTTTACTCGGGAGTGTCAGTCAATGGGTGTTACAGGAAGCGCCATGCTCGGTGTTGATTGCTCGCCCCATGGCCAGGGGAAAAAAGGCTCCTCCAGGCATGAACCTTCTCCTGGCTATTGATGGATCTGCCGATTCGCGGACGGCCGTCGACTTTGTGAAAAATCTGGTCTTACCTCCTTCATCCCAGATCACCATTCTTCATGTCGTCAAAAAACATGTGTTCGAAACCGAACAAGCCTTGATGACTGATAGCAAGAAGGAGAAAAAATTTGCACAATTAGCCGAAGAACTCCTGGCGATTCGAGGCCGGGAAGGAGCGAAACTTCTTAAACAGACTCGAAAGGCCTTGGGTTCTCCTGATCTTCAAATACAGGAGCGATTGGCGTTCGGCAATCCCGGAGATGAAATTCTTAAAGCTGTTCGATATGTGCGAGCTGACCTTGTTGTCCTGGGGTCGCGTGGCTCGACCGGAGTCAAACGGGTGTTTCTGGGCAGTGTGTCCAACAAGGTTGCCCATAGTGTCGGATGTTCGGTGGCAGTTATTCGAAACAACAAGAAGGAGTGATTCTCAGAAATCTGTGCGAGAAAGCTGTCTTGTCGTATGAAGAGTCTGCTGCTGGCGCTCTTCTCTGCCAATGGAAGCGGACAGCAGAATGGCCCCGTTTCTCACGTCATGACCCGACACCCTCTTCACAGCGGCGATCGGTATGACAGAAAAGGTTGACAATTTTCATATAAAGGCATGTGTCATGAGTATTCGAAATTTCAAGTACCTCTTTGAACCCCAGTCCATTGCGGTGATCGGTGCCTCAAATCGACCTCGTCGGGTCGGAAGTGTGGTGATGCAGAATCTTCTCAAAGGGGGATTCGAAGGGCCTATTCTTCCCGTGAATCCAAAGTATCAGGCGGTGTGCGGGGTGCTGGCCTATCCCGATGTGAAGGCCCTGCCGGCCAATCCCGATCTCGCCATTCTGTGTACCCCTCCCAACACTATTCCCCGGTTGCTTCAAGAATTAGGCGAACGCGGAGTCCGGGCTGCGGTCATTCTGACAGCCGGCATCAGGCAGAATGCGTCCGGGAGGGAGGGTGCGACGGATTGGACGGACATGCTGGAAACCGCAAGAAAATTCGGTATACGCATTCTGGGTCCGAATACCGTTGGCATGCTCATTCCCCGGCTGGGACTCAATGCCAGTTTTGCCCACGTGGAAGCGCTCCCGGGCTCGCTGGCGTTTCTTTCCCAGTCAGGCGCTCTTTGCACGGCTGTGTTGGATTGGGCCAGATCTAAGGGAATCGGCTTTTCGCATTTTCTTTCCCTGGGAGACAGCCTGGATATCGATGTTGGTGATGTCCTGGATTATCTGGGCAGCGACCCCGATACCCGGGCCATTCTTTTGTACATCGAATCCATCACGCAGGCCAGAAAGTTTATGTCGGCGGCCAGAGCCGCCGCTCGGAATAAACCGGTCTTGGCGATTAAAGCGGGACGACTTCCGGAAGGGGCCACCGCCGCCAGTTCCCATACCGGGGCACTCATCGGTCGTGATGAGGTGTACGATGCCGCATTCTGCCGGGCTGGAATCTTGCGGGTATTTGAAATCGATGAATTGTTCGATGCCGTCGAAACCCTGGAGCGAGCCCGTCCATTACAGGGAGAACGATTAGCGATCGTAACAAACGGAGGGGGGCCCGGAGTTCTGGCCGCCGATGCCTTTGCCGAAGGCGGGGGTGCCCTTGCGGGCTTGTCGGAGGCCACCATCCAGGAATTGACCGCCCTGTTGCCGGCAAGCTGGTCCCACGGAAATCCTGTTGATATCGTCGGGGATGCGAGAGGGGACCGCTATGCGCAGGCATTGACCAGTGTCCTGAACGCGCCGGATGTGGATGCGGTTATCGTGACCCATGCTCCCACAGCAGTCGTCACCAGCGAGGAGGCTGCGCTGGCCGTGGTGAAAGCGGTTCGCGCCTCGTCCTCCAAGAAAAATGTGTTGACCAGTTGGCTTGGAGGCCAAACCACCCTTCAGGCCCGGCGTATGTTCGCCGAGGCCAATATTCCCACCTATGGCACACCTGAAAAGGCGGTGCGCGCCTTCCTGCACCTGATTCGATACTCCCAACGGCAGCGCATGCTGATGGAAATTCCCCCATCCATTCCACGTGAATTTCAACCGGCCACGTCGTCCGCACGATACGTGATTGAGCAGGAGTTAGCGCAGGGGCATTCTCTGTTGAATGAGCCGGAGGCAAAGGCCATTCTGGCTGCCTATGGGATTCCCACGGTGGAGACCCATATCGCATCCACCGCCGAGCAGGCCATTCGCTTTGCAGAACAAGTGGGTTTTCCAGTTGCGTTGAAAATTCTTTCTCCCGACATTACTCATAAAACGGATGTCGGGGGTGTCGTGCTTGATGTGGAAAATTCCAAGGCCGTTGAAACCGCCTTTCAGGGAATGAGGGACCGGTTGCAGCAACTTCATCCGGGGGCGGAAATGCGAGGTGTGACGGTCCAACCGATGGCCCGTCGGCCTGGTGCGTACGAATTATTGGTGGGGGTGACCGTCGATGCCGTATTTGGACCGGTCATTGTGTTCGGGCAGGGGGGGATTGCCGTTGAATTGTTAGGGGATCATGCCATGGCTCTCCCTCCTTTGAACATGAAATTAGCCAAGGATCTGATTCAGGCAACGAGAATAGCTTCCTTATTGCAAGGCTTCCGGACTCATCCTGCCATTGATCTTGAAGCGCTCTGTCTGACGTTGATGCAAATTTCCCATCTCGTGCAGGATTTTCCTGAAATTGCTGAGCTGGATATTAATCCCCTTCTCGCAGACCAGAATGGGGTCTTGGCGTTGGATGCCAGAATGAAAATTGCCCCGTCCCGGATTTCAGGTCCGCACCATTTGGCCATTCGTCCCTATCCGGAAGAGCTTGAGGAGTGGATGACTCTGCGATCGGGAAAACGGATTCTGTGTCGGCCCATTCGTCCTGAGGATGAACCGGCTCATAACGAATTTTTTTCACGGTTGTCCCAGGAGGATATTCGGTTCCGGTTTTTCGGACTTATTCGGGAATTACCCCATTCACAAATGGCCCGCTTTACCCAGATCGATTACGACCGGGAAATGGCGTTCATTGCGGTAGGCAAGGATAAGGCGAACCGGTCTGAAACCCTTGGTGTGGTTCGCACGGCTAATGATGCCAACAATCACACCGCCGAGTTTGCCATTATTGTCCGGTCGGATATGAAGGGACAGGGGTTGGGACGATTGTTGTTGGAGAAAATGATCCGGTATTGCCGGCAGCGGGGTATGGCGCAGATCATGGGACAGGTCTTAACGGACAATACCGGGATGTTGGAGTTGGCGCGGCGCACCGGATTTACCAAAAAACTTACAGCAGAGGGAGATGCAATGGAGATTTCCCTGAATCTCACCGGCGGATCTCAATGATGGGGGAAAATGGTTTGCATGATCGCTGATCCTCAATGAACGTTCAGCCTATGAAAGCCGGAGGAACGATTCACTCTTATCAAAAACTTCTGGGGGCAATCAATATGTATCAACACGTACCCGCGCCGGATTACGTAATGGCCATGCATTTCAGTGACAAACTGACGGGCGAGGACATTAAAAAGTATAAGTTCATTCTTGATGAAAAACTGATCAACCATGATCAGCTGAGCATGGTGGTGGACTTCACAGGCTTGTCGGACATGAACGCCGATGCATTTGTGGAAGGTACGAAGGCCGATCTTGAGCTTCTCAGGCATATCAATCGATTCACCCGCTTTGCCTTTGTTTCAGGCAAGGAATGGCCGCACGCCCTGATCGGGTTCATGAGCGCTCTATTTCCGACCGTGGAGATGAAGGTATTCCCGTCCGATGAGCGCAATGAGGCCATAAGGTGGGCCTCGGAGCTGCCGAAAGCCGGAAAATTTCAACCTCCGGCTTTCCGGTTTCTTCCCACATCAAAGGACGATGTCCTGGCCTTTGAGATCAACGGCGTGATTTCGGAGAAGGAAATGCCCGAGGTCATCAAAACATTTGAAATATTTCTGGAGCGGCACCAGAAGGTGCGGTTACTGAACCGGATCAAACGTTTTGGTGGGATCGATCCGGCAATATTTATGCAAAGCGGCCTTCTTTCGATAAAGCTGGCCGCCATACAGAAGGTCGAGCGCTACGCCATCGTCGGTGCGCCAGGATGGATGTGCAAGGTCATTGAGACCGTCAATCCCGCGTTTGCCGATATGGATATGCGCACATTTCCTGAAGATCGGGAAAGTGAGGCATGGGCTTGGCTGGGAGCAGAACCCGCTCAATAACCTAACCGGCTGCCTGCTCATGACAAGAATCCATGTTCCTCGTGGTACAAGGAACAATTAAATCTCATGACCTGCCCGCATTCGGTCAACGCTATTGGTTTGGGATCATCCTTCATGAGGTCAATCCGTGCACTGATCACGTTCCTGCTCAGCTTACAGGTTATAGGCTGTACGACCGTGGGTCCGGACTATGTCCCGCCGGAACTCCAGACGCCCGAGACGTTTAGCAGTGAGCTGACAGGTGGGCTGCGCGCAACTCCTGACGATACAGCCACTCTGAGTCAATGGTGGACGACCCTGAACGATCCGAAACTGAATATGCTGATTGAAAGGGCCGTCGGAGGTAATCTTGATTTGCGCCAGGCCGCGGCGCGCATTCGCGAAGCGCGCGCTCAACGGGGCATAAGTGAAGCTGACCGTTTTCCGACCATTGATGCCGCCGGGTCAGTGGCCCGTAAGCGCTTTCGCTTTGGGACGAATCAGGAAAACGTTCTCTCGGCTACGACCTCGTACTACCAGGCCGGGTTTGATGCCGCATGGGAGATTGATCTGTTTGGGCGCCTCCAGCGACAGGTCGAATCTTCCGTAGCGGAATTTCAAGCCACTGAGGAAGAGTATCGGGATATCCTGGTCACGTTGCTCGCAGAAGTAGCACTGAATTATGTGGAAGTGCGGTCCTTTCAGACACGAATAGCGGTCGCCAAAGCAAATCGGGATGCTCAGGCGAAGACTTTTGAACTCGTGTTGGCCAACTTCGAAGGCGGAGAAGTTTCGCGGCTTGATGTTGAGCAAGCCCGCTCCAATCTCGAGGCGACCCGGTCCCAAATTCCCACCTTGGAGACGTCTCTCGCCCAAGCCAAACATCGGCTGGCGGTTCTGCTCGGCCAAGAACCGGCTGCATTGAATGAGGAGCTCAGGAAGCCGGGACATGTTCCACTCGCCCCTCCTCAATTGGCAATTGGTGTGCCTGCGGATTTGTTGCGCAGGAGACCGGATGTTCGACAAGCCGAGCGTGAACTCGCGGCGCAGACGGCTCAAATTGGTGTGGCGACGGCGGAGCTGTATCCCAAGTTGACCCTCGTTGGATCAATCGGCCTTGAGTCGTTTAGTGCCGGAGACCTCGTGGCCCCGATCAATCGTGTGTACAATCTTGGCCCAACCATTCAGTGGAGAGTGTTTGATGCCGGCCGAATCCGCCAAAATATCGAAGTCCAAAATGCCAGACAGGAGCAGGCGTTGATTGCCTATGAAGCGTCCGTGCTCATCGGGCTCCAGGATGTGGAGGACGCCCTGGTGGCTTATGGCAAGGAACTGATCCGTCGTCAATCATTAGTCGAGGCTGAAGAGGCCACGCGCCGCATGGTTGAGGTGGCGGACGACCAATATCGTGCAGGAGAAAACGACTTTCTCAGCGTCCTGGATGCCCAGCGGTCTCTGCTCACCATTCAGGATCAGTTGGCGGCCAGCAATGCCCAGGTTACAACGAACATCATTAGTCTGTATAAGGCGCTTGGGGGAGGATGGGCGACGCTAGCGCCGGAAGATATTCATGAGTCGAGCATCGATGGAGGCCATCAAAAGCAGACAGAAGGGGGAGTACGTGACAAATAGGAAAACCACTCACCTTGACATGGGCCAAGGCCGTGACCACGTGAATCCGGATCTCAGTGGAGGCGCTTCATGACCCGGACGACCTTACAGTTTGTGATACTGGGAGTGTTGTCAGCGGCGGGTGTCATTGGAGTATGGCAATGGTGGCAGAATCAACCCCCTCCTATTCCACAGGGCATCGTGTTCGGCAACGGTCGTATTGAGGCCGATGAGGTCGATATTGCTTCCAAGTATGCCGGTCGTGTGCATGAAATTTTTGTCTATGAAGGTGATTTAGTTCAGCCGGGTCAGTTGCTTGCGAAAATGGACACGCTGGAGCAGGAGGCCGAACTGGCCAAAGCCAAGGCCGAACTTGCCAAAGCAGAGGCTGCGATGAAGGAGAGCGAGGCGGTGATTGTCCAGAGAAAAAGTGAACTCAAGCTAGCCCAGCAGGAATTGGCCCGTGCCTTGCCCCTCGTCCGGAAGGGTTCTTTGTCGAAGCGGACCTTCGATCATCGGCAGAGCCAGAGGGATATTGCCATCGCGACGTTGAATGCGTCGGCGGCCAATCGTCAAACTCAAAACCGTGCGATTGATGCCGCACGTGCTGAAGTGACGAGAATTCAGACGCAAATTGATGATGCGTTTTTGAAGACTCCGGTTGTAGGACGTGTCCTCTATCGACTCTCCCGGGAGGGGGAAGTGCTGGCAGCGGGAGGCAAAGTCCTGACCCTTGTGGATCTGGGTGAGGTATATATGGAGATTTTTCTTCCATCACGGGATGCCGCACGGCTGTCGGTCGGCGCGGAGGCACGAATTGTGTTCGATGCCAGAACGTCTGAATATGCCGTCCCGGCCACGGTGAGCTTCGTAGCCCCGGAAGCGCAGTTTACGCCCAAGCAGGTAGAGACTCTGAGTGAGCGGGAGAAGCTGATGTTTCGGGTCAAGGTCAAGATCCCGCAGGAGCTGGTTATCAAGCACATTGAAAAGGTGAAAACAGGCGTCAGGGGTGTGGCATACGTGCGACTCGATGACACTGTTGCGTGGCCTGAATTCCTTGAAAAGCGTTACCCGGGCGATCCGAAATGAGGTGTGTGAGCCATGACCAACATGAGCGCCATAATCGCGAGCGTGTCTGGCGTCACGCATCGTTATAACAAGACGCGCGCGCTTGATGATGTGACGGCGGAGATCCCGTCCGGCTGTATGGTCGGCCTGCTCGGTCCGGATGGCGTGGGCAAATCGACGTTGTTGGGCCTGATTGCCGGTGCGCGCAAGATCCAGGTCGGAACCATCCAGGTGTTTGGTGGTGACATGACCGACATTCGGCACCGCACCGTCAGCTGTCCGCGCATCGCCTATATGCCGCAAGGGCTCGGGAAGAATCTCTATGCGGAGTTGAGTGTCTTTGAAAACCTGGACTTTTTTGGTCGGCTATTCGGACAATCTGCTGAGGAACGTCACACACGCATCAACACCTTGTTGAAAGCCACCGGCCTCGACCCATTTCCTGACCGACCGGCCGGCAAACTCTCAGGCGGGATGAAGCAAAAGGTCGGGCTGTGCTGCGCTCTCATCCATGACCCGGACCTCCTTATTCTGGATGAGCCGACCACCGGCGTCGATCCCCTCTCACGCCGGCAGTTCTGGACCCTGATCGATAGCATCCAAGCAGGGCGCAATGGCATGAGTGTGTTCGTGTCAACGGCCTATATGGACGAGGCTGAGCGGTTTGATTGGCTTATTGCCATGGATGCCGGAAACATTCTGGCGACAGGCTCGCCGGAAGAACTCAGAACCAAAACCGGGTCGGAAAGCCTTGAGGAAGCCTTTGTCGCCCTTCTTCCCAAGGACAAGCGCAGGGATCAGCGCAAGTTGACGATTCCGCCTCGAAAGGAAGCCGATGGTGAACCAGCCATCGTCGCCAGGGGCCTCACTCGCCGCTTTGGGACATTCACGGCAGTCAACAATATCAGCTTCTCGATTGAGCGCGGAGAGATCTTCGGTTTTCTGGGCTCAAACGGGTGTGGGAAGACGACCACGATGAAAATGCTGACTGGGCTTCTCCCGGCGTCGGAAGGCGAGGCCTTGTTATTCGGGAAACCAGTGGATGCCAGTAATCTTGACACCCGTAAGCGTGTCGGCTA
>JAUIKP010000512.1 GCA_030430725.1 Nitrospiria bacterium | reverse complement strand
TCATTTCTACCTTTCTATTTCACATGTCATATCCAGTGAATCCTAATGATACGTTTCAGTTTAAGACAGGCCTTCCGTTAAGGCCATAGGAGGGATAGAATACATAGGCAGCCAAATTTAACAATCTTTCGACCGTTTTATATTGCTTTCGCATTCCAGTTATACAAAACCGGTTCAGACAAGGGTCACCTGTGAGTTCTTATTTCCGATTCCTCATGCTCCTTGCTCTTTGCTCCGGTCTTCTTTCCTGTTCATCCCCCCAATCTCAGGAAAGACTGGACACCGTACTATGTTGGCTGCGACCCTCTTGCCTTCCCTCAGAGCTCCCATCCCCCACCGAACAAGCCACTCAAACCGATACACCATCAAACGAAATCAACTCAGTCGGTTCCTCAGAAGGGCCTCGACCCATCTCTCCGCAGATTTCCTCTTCTGAACCAGGGGATGTTTTGAACTGTCGCACGTCTGCCCAAATCAACGTTACGGCATCCAATCCTGTTGTCAGCATTTCGTATATTGAGCCTACAACAAAAGCCAACGGGCAGGCATTAACGAATCTTGCCAAGACTACCATTTACAAAGATATAGGAAAAGGTTTAGTCAAATATAAAGAGATCAGGGCGACCAATCCCGGAGGAGGGGGAACCATTCGAGAAAAAGTTCCCTTCACCCTTAAACCGGAAGAAACTCTTCAAGTCACAATTTGCATAACCGCGACCGACACGAATGGCCGCGAGGGATAACCTTGCGCAAGCCAAAACCCACCTTTTTCAGCCTCATTCACCATGGAAAAGGTGGGGAGAATGATGTGCAGACGAGTAAGGGGAGGTCGTTTCCTTAAAATGACCTAGTAAAGCTTTCTCGTGTTGTCACGGCTTGAGGGTAAATCCTTGTCGTTCCATACACTCACCTATTTCCAATCCCTGTGTAACCGAATCTCTTTTCCAATCATTCCCCTGTTCTGCAGAAACCTGCGCAACACAGGCTGAATGGGTTTCGATTGGGTCCGTTCCTTCTCCATCAGTGGAAACCCATTCCCCGTGTAAGCAGTCCCCAAAGGGATGGCAAATACGATCCGCACGGTTGGATCCATGGTTCGGATGATAATACGATTCCCATATACTACACCCCCCCAGAAAAAAGATACTGAGACACATAATGAGGGTGCTTCCGCCAAATCTTTGCCAAATCATTACTTTGCTGATCTCCAAAAACCCCATCCATCAATTAGAGAACACAATTCCCCGATTACATACTTTTGTATCTCTATCGGACAGCCTGAGCCAAGAAATAAGGCCTGTCGTAACCTCAATCTCATTCGGCGCAGGGACATTAATTCTCTCAATTGAGTTTTTCTTCGCCTTAAAAGGTCAGGATTCAGAGCCTTGCCCCTGCTCTTTTAAATCTGGCCTTGAACCCAGGCCTCCAATAATCCCATATATTCATGATAGGCCAATTCGGCAAGTCGCACTCCCGAGGAACTCGGGAAAAAGTTCACTACAGACCAAAACTGCACGGGAGGAATCCATTGTCCTGTAGGAGCCGGAATTGGGAATAATCCCTGTTTTTCAAATAATTTGACCGCACGTGGCATGTGGAAAGCACTTGTGACTAGGATAAAAGGCTCATCATGGACGATATCACGAACATAAAGAGGGTGATCCTTGGTGTCACGAGATTCAACCTCCAGAACCATATCTGCCCGACTGACGCCCAATTCCTCGGCGACTCGACTCATTGTCGTCGCTTCAGGGGACCCCTCAAATCCCGTGCCGCCGGTCAGAATGATTTTACTGCCCGGCAGCCTGCGATGAAGCCGAATACCCTCCATTAATCGAACACGGGAATGATGCGACACCCGAAGTTGATAGGGCAGCGTGGCATCTCCGGCAATACCACTGGCCAGAACAACAATCCATTTCACGGACTCTTGGGTATTGGCCGGGCCCCCAGGAGGTACGACCTGAGAAAGATTAATGGGAGGATATTGTGATTCCAATGTACGGATGATACGCCCTGAGATGCCTTCATAACCGCTAGTGACAAGCAGAATGAATCCCAGGACGACCAGGACTTTCCCAATGTATTGTTTGCGGGAAAAACACAATATGAGAAGCCCACAAGCTATTATCTCTATGCAGAGAGAAAGGGGAGAAAAAAAAGAGGCCAAAAATTTTTTTAAACTGAGCACCAAATGGTCCTTTACTCCTATCGATGATAGGAAAATCTCCGCCTATTCTTCATTGTGGCACAGATTGATGATTATACGAATTTTTCCATTTTTTTTCTTCTTGGTTGCCAAAGGAGTGTTGGCCTGAAGACTCCCTCATTCACTTCGAGCATGACGATCAAACCAACCATGATCTCTGCCCGGCATGTATGCTGAAAGCGATGATTCCAGGCACCCACCTCGGGGAAAGCATTGCCCGTTCTGGATTTGAAAGGAGCAATTCTGGACAGCAAGATCGGTGAAGCACAACCCTGCGATGGCGTACCTACCTCGCAGGATGGGATACAGAAGGAGGGAAAAAGAATATCGGATTAGGGAGAAGACTCCGAGCAGGAAAGGGCCAGACCTTTTTGGTGTGTTTTAAAATCCTGGATTGAGGCATCAAGACTTCGTTGTGCAACAAGGATATCCCTTAATAGATTCCCTTGGGGGGATTGATGGGTCACAC
>JAUIKP010000511.1 GCA_030430725.1 Nitrospiria bacterium | reverse complement strand
CAGCGATTACTCTCTGCGATCGGGACAACCGTCATTTTAATCGGGAAGGTATCAAGCATTTTGGTCCGGAAGATGAAACCGTCAGACCAAGAAACTATCGAAGAGGAGGAGGGGACATGATGCGGGAAAAATGTCTGGAAAGTCACGGTTGGACATATGAATATGTGGAGTGAATCGTCTGTTTTCAATAAGTGATCCAATAGGGTTTCAGCCTTGCAACTCATGAACTGCGTTCTTGCGCTCTGCCTTACTTTTGTATATAGACTCGTTGAATCAACTCTATTCCCAGTGGTTTGCCGCGGGGATTTTTTATGTGCCAAAACTCTTAGGACCGGACGTTTCGTGACATCACAATCAGGCTGGCAGGTGAGAGAGTGACCAAGACAGAGAAGCCACTCCCCCTTCTTCAATCATGAATCAACAAAGGGGGAGGGTGCTCTCAGATCAAAGGGCAGAATACGAGCAGGACGGGTATCTTATAGAAAAACCGGAAGTAAATCCTCCACGCATCAGTTCCTCTTCATGGCGTTATTCAGCCCTTCAATCACATTATCCAGGTGCCTGATGACAAACGGTTCCCGGTGAAATACCCGGTCGGCAGTCGGTTTCATGGTCTCCAATCCCTCCTTGCTGAGGTCTCCCTTCAGGTACTGCCTGATATCTCTGAGATCCGTCATGAAGGGGTCCGCTTCCTTCCTGAGTTCGTCGATATTCTGTTTGATGCCGGAATAGGTGGCGTCGGTGGCGGAACGCCGGGCGGCTGCTTGCTGGCGTGACTCCTGACTTTTCAATTTTTTAAGGTTCTCATCCCATGCCGTGAATTGATTCTTTACTGCGGATTCAGTCGCCGCTCGTTGTTGTTTGGCATCTCCAATCCTGTTTTCCAACATGCCCAATTCATGAGTAAAGCTATTATATTGTGGCGTCAGGTCCGCTTGGGGGTTGGACATGAGTTCCTTAAGAGTCCCAGTAGTTTTTTGAATCTGCCCTCTGAGCGTCACTCCTTCAGTCCGCAGACCGTCTAACCCGGCGGCAATCTTTGGCGGAAGGGAGCCAGAGGTACTGCATCCAACCAAAAGCATTGTACCGACCGCCACTGAGATCAGACCGGCCGTGCCGTTTTTGAAACCCTTCACTGTACTGTTTAACATGTTTCCTCCTATTAATAAATTGTCAGGTTGTTCCCGATAATGGGGACAAAACATTCCATTTTATGGAAATGGAATACATGGACACAATAGGCGAAGGGGTATGAGCGTCGGAAATTTATGATTTGGATACTTTGTGGGTTTCGGATTTCTAGTTTAGATAACCGTCCCTTTCGAATATTTATTCTACCCGTTTACTTTCTCTCTCGGGATCCGGATTGACGGAAAAGATCGTCAGGCAATCTACTGGGTGATGTGGTGTGATTCGGTAAATACCTTACCGCTATAAAAATATGAAGTGGTCTTTCACTTTTGGTGTTCCGTTTCATCTTCTGAATCCTGGGAATGGAATAGCAGCGGTTTTCAGGAGCGTAAAGTAGTTTAATTTGAATTTGTGTTTAGTGGATTCGGGCTCTTCCGCTATTGACGAAGCCGTTTGGCCAATTGATCCGCCCAATACTCAAAAGCCTGGTGTACATCGTCCCAGGAATCCATGGAACCATCCAGAGACCGGCCACCCACCCGGCGATCTGCAGCGGCCATCAATAAGGTTCCGGTGTTGCCATCGGTCAATTTTGCCTCGATGCTGGCCCGACCCACAAACGCCTGTGTCCCTGTTGCCAGTTCTTTCGCTCCGGATGCCATCGCGGCAGGCGGAATAATCGTAGACATGATATCCATCCCGACGTCAGATGGTTCAGCCTCCGTCAGGGCCAGTTCAATTTGTAACGCACCCGGAACCAGTTTGGGGACCACAAGAAAATCTTCTTTCAGTTTCCAAATGACTTTCGAACGTAGATCATTTGCCAATCGGTGTAACTTTTCCTGGGGTACGGTGGAATGTTTGGATATCAAAACGATGGTAGGCGCCACAAATACCGCCTGATACTGTGAAAAATCGGCTTGAGAATTTTTGTAGATGAGAAGAGCCTCCCCTTCCTTTCCAGGTTGGAGAATTGAGTAATCTTCGAGAAAACCAGAAGTTTCCACTTTCCTGGCTTGTTCAGTTTGAGCACATCCCGCTATCCCTTCCACCATGATCAGAATCCCAATCATCCAAAGCCATCGTGCAGCCTTGAAACGTCCCGGGGTATATAATTCCCCTTCATCCTTCCCCATGTGAGACATGCGATCGAGAGCTGACCCTGTAGCGTGTTTTTTTTTCATCGGACACTTTCTTTCGGTTCATCTTTTAAGGATAAATGTGAGAAGCCACTGCCTTCAGTCTATTCTCCTTTTTTCCCCTGATGCAAATGGTGTCCTGTCTGACTCTTCAATTGGATATTGGTTCGGTTCACGGGGTTGGAGAAGGACATAAGGATCATGAGGCTATTCTTTTCCCACAGACCATGTTGATTGGACTGCGACAAGCCATGGGTCTTGATTGCCAAGTGGGGTATAAGGTCGTTCGCAAAATCCAGACTACAGAAAAACTTTTCACAAAGCGGTTCGGCAGATGCGAAGGCGATGGATTGGTCATCGGTATGGTGGACGGGTGGGCCATGACATCGGATCCACGCGATGAGGTCTGTTACAAATCAGCTCGT
>JAUIKP010000510.1 GCA_030430725.1 Nitrospiria bacterium | reverse complement strand
GCCTGACGGTATCGATCAGGCATGAGCATGGTGAGAGGCTGCCCGACGGTCTCCTCGCTTTCATAACCGAAGATGTCTTTGGCACCCTTATTCCAAAACAGGATGGTCCCTGATTGATCCGCGATAATGATGGCATCGTGAGATGACTGGGCTACGGCTCGAAACCGCATCTCTGCCGGATAACTATCCTTGGCATTGCTCATCATTTCGATTTGCCTTATAGGGAAGTTAAAAAATGGACGACCATGGAGGATTCGTGTTTATATTCCATTTAACAACATTTTGTTGTCATTCAGCAAAATATTGTTGTACAACAAAATATTGCTGAGTACATCTTTAAATGTATGTAGTTTATTACTTAAAAATCAACATCTTACGTTTTACATGAATTTGGCATAGTATCTGCTTATAGAATTAAGCAGAATATGTTGCATCTGTTGGCAAACATAGCCAGGCATTGCTCGCATTAATCACATTTATGATCTTGGAAAGGATGGAAGAATGAAGAATCGACATTCAGGTCGGATAGGGTTGGGAATTGCGCTCGTGGCAATGACCGGAAGTCTTTTTACATTTGCCTCACAAGTCGAGGCTAAGAAGGTGAAGGTGGAACTCACCACTGTGGAAACAGAAGTCATTATTGACGGTAAAGGCACCACTTATAAAGCATGGACCTTTAACGGTCAGGTTCCAGGTCCCGTCGTCCGCGTGACCGAGGGCGACCAGGTGCACTTTATCCTCAAAAACCACGAAAACAATGGTCGCCCGCATTCCATGGACTTCCATGCAGCGGAAACGGATTTCCTCGCGAATTATCGTGATGTGAATCCTGGTGAGTCTCTGGAATATGTCTGGGAAGCGAAACGGCCGGGAATCTTTGCGTACCACTGCGGGTCATTTCCGATGATTCAACATATTGCCCGTGGCATGTTCGGTGCCGTGATTGTGGACCCCAAAGATGCGAGTGCAATGCCGAAGGCTGATCGGGAATATGTGCTGGTTCAATCGGAGTTATTCACCAAAGATCCTGATGACGTCGCAGCGATGATGGACGCGAAAAATGACCATGTCGTCTTCAACGGCGGGGTATTTAAGTATGATCCCGTTCATGCAGCCAAGGGAGGAGAGTTCCTCACCGCCAAGCCGGGAGAACGTGTACGATTTTACTTCGTCAACATCGGGCCGAATAATTTTTCCTCACTTCATCCGATTGCAGAAATTTGGGACGATGTCTGGCCCAGCGGAAATCCCGCCAACCGCATGCAAGGGGTCCAAACCCAGGTGATCGGCGCGGCGGATGGAGCGATTCTGGATGTGGTCGTGGAACAAAAAGGAGTCTATCCGATCGTAACTCACTCCCTGAAAGATGCGCTCACGGGAGCCATTGCTCTTCTTGAAGTAAGCGATGAAGCCAAGGATCTGGCTCTGATGCCTTCGGTAGGTCCCCAAGCCACGGAAAAAATGGCCCAAAATAAGTAAAAAGGCAGCTTTCTCGATTTGCCTATCGCTTCGTGGGAGGCATGCTCATCGCCTCCCACGAAGGACCGTGTTCTCCCCTCCCCTCCATTCACGTTCTTTAAGTTTTTCTGCCAAAATGCCTGTGACCCTTATAGCGGTCCTCAGGAACGGTACTCCAAAGTGATCCGTCCGTTTTCTTTCCAGCTGCCTTTTGGCTCTAAACCCGGAGAGGGCTTCTTACAGGGGAGCGTTGAATGATAAATATTTTCAAGGGCAAATTTGTCCAGGATGAGATTACTCATTAAAGGCTGCGGGTCGGTTCAAAAAAGCATGCCCTGAGATTTCCCGAAGGGTCCGTCCAATCCTGTCCTGAGGATTCTCGAAGGGAAGGCCGCAGTCCTTTTTTCGCGCGGAGCGTACGGGTAGTACGTGAGCACGGAAAAAGGGCGACCTGCCTGCGCGAAGCCGCTACGGCGGAGGCAGGGAACGCCGCTGGCGGCTTTTTTCAACAGACCCTACATTTTTCAGTTCTCCATCATCTCGAGCCTGGTATCAAACTCATGGCCGCATTGGACACATCGAATACAATCGGATTCCACCAACGGTTCATCATCTCGAATACCCATTCCCCCACAATCCGGGCATCGGGCTAAATGAACCTTTTGATCGTCAACGGTTTCGAATTGGGTTCCGTGAAGACAAAACACCGGTTGCCCGTCAAGAGCCCATGGCTTCCCCGCTTTATCAACAACCGGCAGGACCAGATAATGTTTCGCCACATAAGCCTCCTGCTCGGTTCGTGTCGGAAGACCTTCTTGAATCAGCTTGCCGGTTTTGACCTCGTAAAGTGCACCTTCTTTGGGAATGACTTTTGTAGGTCCCATCTTCACCTCCTCTCATTGTGAATGAACCAATTTTTTCACGTGCTCTCTTATGACGACAACTCGGGATGTGGTCGTACCAGTGCATGGCCATGGCATCGTTGCCGGACAATTATTTCCAATACAGGTATACCCTTCAATATAAGTCGGAACATGAAAGTCACGGCAACGAATTACATGTTTGGATATTTCGGTCGTTCGCTCCGGACTTTTCCCTTTATCGGGTCTTCTCACAATATCTTTGTCTCCACCGGCATAGGAGTTTTACTGTTTATCCGGACTCGCCCCCTGCCTTCAGGCCATCTTCATCAATTCAGCAATCGCCCCGCTGACACCGGCAAAAATCTGGTGGGGCTTGGCTGATCCATACATATAGGCAGGCG
>JAUIKP010000509.1 GCA_030430725.1 Nitrospiria bacterium | reverse complement strand
TGCATCGGGATCGTTCGGCCCCACCACGGCCGGACGCATGGATTCGTATGTGAATCAGTTTCAAGAAGCTGGCGGCAGCATGGTCATGCTGGCCAAAGGCAACCGCTCCAAACAGGTGCGCGAGGCTTGCGGAAAACATGGAGGGTTTTATCTCGGCTCCATCGGCGGCCCCGCCGCACGGCTGGCTGAGCATAGCATCAAAAAAGTGGAGGTCCTGGAATTCGAAGATCTCGGGATGGAAGCCGTGTGGAAAATTGAAGTGGAAGATTTCCCCGCCTTTATCGTGATCAACCACGAAGGCAAGGATTTTTACGCCGATCTGACCGGCCAGAAGTCCTCGGGCCTTATCCAGGTTGGGAAAGAAGAGATCAAAAGAGAGACATAAAGAGAAAAATGCCTCAAAGGTGGAACAAATGTATTTCTCATGTCTCAGAAGATACAAAGGCTTTTGTGCGCTTCCTCGCAACTGCCCTACAACAAAGGGGGGAGTGTTAAATAATAAGGATATTCAAGGGTAAATTTGCCCAGGATGAGATTACTTATCAAAGGCTTTTGGTCGGTTCAAAAAAGTCCGTCCAACAAGGCCGCAGCCGTTTTTACGCGCGGAGCGTACGCGTAGTACGTGAGCACGGAGAAATGGCGAGAACGCCGCTGGCGGGTTTTTTCAACAGATTCAAGGGGTGTTTTAGTTTGGTTTGCCGAATCTACCGAGAATGAGGAGACCGTCATTCTCGTTCTATAGAGAACGGTCTTGCGAGTTCCCGCTAGGAATTTGTCTTTATTTGCAAAGCGTTTCTTGGAAAAAATAGATCGAATGGTGAAGCCCCAATAATCCAACAGTTCGCAGGCCCGGTTTCCGAAGATTTTGCGAAATTTAGAGAATCTTGCGAAGGTGGCTGACCGGCATTCAGGGTTGAAAGGCATTAGGCATCTTGTTCTTGCTATTCAAGACGAAAAAAGTACTTTCCAACACAGCTTTGGTGAGATGATAGATTTCAGGATCTTCGCTCGCTCTGGGTCCGGCTACATTCAAAGTGACCGGGTGAAGATCTTGTAACCACCGGCAGACCTGTGGCACGGCCTGGTCCATCGATTCTCGATTGAGGTCCACATGAAAAACAGGTTTGCCGTGACGCATGGCGACTTCAACCGTGAATGCCGATCCTCCGGACGGTGCCCCACGGCTAACCACGAGCGTGGCGTCGGAGTCCCGCACATTACATGCAGTTCGTACATTCGGATCGTCGGATTCTGCTTCGACAAGGTTCGGGTAATGGGCGGGAATGACGCCATCTTCCGCCTTCCGCCCTTTTGGAACCCATCCCCCACACTCGATTCCAAAATGCAAGGCGAAATCAAGGGCTGCCCGGTCAGCACCCGTTTGTCCGCCAGAGATAATTCGATGAACCATATCAATGGAATGTTCTGTATTTGCGGTTGAGGCGATATACAAAACCCGTCAAATCAAAGAAACCGTCTGCTCCAGGGGGATGGCGGATCTTGATGCAGTCAGCCGGATCCCAGATCGAGGGCAGTTAGACAGCAGCATAGTGGTAAAGTCAGGGACGGCTCTATCCTTTTCCTTTAGTCCACATCATTCATGGCGGTGCACTAATGGAAAAAGAAAAACATTCATCACGCTGGAGGCTTCTCTCCTTGATACGTCCGAATCATCAGAACAACCAGACTCACCCGGCAACAAGATCAGTGGCGGCTTGGGCCGAAATGGCTTCAAGTGGAAAATTCCGTTCGCGCCAGGCGTCGAGGCCGCCAGCCAGGGGGCGTACTTTCCTGATGCCCCGCCTCCGCAACATTAAGGCCATCATGGCAGCCGTTGCCTCGTTCGGGCAGGCACAAAATAAAATGATGTCACTCTGTCGCGGGATATCGCCATGCCGCTGTTCTAATTCATCCGCGGTCATGCGGAGAGCTCCTGGAATGGTGTAGGGGTCCGCTTCGTGATCCAACGGACCGCGCAGGTCCAACACAAAGACATCCTGGCCGTTGTCCATCATCCCTTTCAGCTCATCCACGGTCATGCGGGCCATTCGCAACTCGCGCAACACCCATTGCCGGTGGGCAAACTTGAAGGCGATATAGGCCACGAGGCCGATACCCAGTACCACCAGGAAATACATGCCCGCGCGGGATTGTTGTGCGGCAATGGCTTCGATCTCGCTGCTAAAGACATACCCCGGCAACACGAATGTCAAAGCCCAGAGCCCGGCACCCAGTCCGTCATAGCCCAGGAAACGAGTGAATCTGATTCCAAAAAGACCGGCCATCGCCGGCGCCAGGGTGCTCAAGCCCGGCAGGAACTTGGCGAGAACCAACGCGCGGATCCCGTGACGGGTAAAAAAATTCTCGGTCCGCCGCACGCAAAAATCAGGTTCCAACGAAATGCGGCAGAGAAGACTGAGGGCCTGCCGGCCTCGACGCCGGCCCACCTCGTACCACACCACATCGCCGGCCAGACAGGCGACGAGAGAAAGTAGAATGGCGACGCCGAGATCCATCTGCCCGGCACCCGCCAGCGCACCGGCCGCCAACAAGACCGGGACTGCCGGAATCGGAAGGCCGACCTGTTCGGCGAAGACGATGGCAAACAGGACGATTCCGCCATACTGAGTGACGAATAGGCTGATTTCGTTCACATGGACTCCTGCGCGATGGGAAGAGTGTTCAGATGACCTTCAAAAGGACATTAGGCCGTTCAATACACC
>JAUIKP010000508.1 GCA_030430725.1 Nitrospiria bacterium | reverse complement strand
CCGTCCTTGTCTAAAACTTCCTGTCGTTGTAATCACGGGCAGCCCGCTACATATACGGCATTACTTTCCTCATAGGCCTGATCCTGCCTAGCAAAAGGCAGGATTCGCTTCAAGGGAGGTTTTGGAATTATTTTCGGAACGTAAAATAGGTTCTAGGGAAGATAGGGGTGTGAGGAATCTGTGTCGGAATGGGTGTTCTTCAGCACAATGAGTTCTACCCGACGGTTAGTGGCTCGTCCCTGTGGCGTATCATTTAACTCAACAGGACGAGTCCCTGCATAGCCGGTTGAGGACAATCGGTAATCAGCCAAATGATGCTGGTTGATCAAATATCGGACCAAGGTATTAGCCCTGGCAGTGGAAAGATCCCAATTGGAGGGATAAAGAGATGATCGGATGGGCTGATTGTCCGTATGCCCTTCAACGGCAATTCGATTGGGTAGCTCTTTGACGAGGCCGGCAATAAGATCGATAAATTCTTGAATTTGTGGATTCAGGCTGGCACTTCCGCTTTGAAACAATGCGTCGTCTTTAATCCGGATATTCAGCCCGCGTTCTGTCGAGATAATCTGCACTCCCTGAGGAATGTTCGCTGTAGTAATAGCATTGGCCACACTTAAGAAGGCCCGAGCATTGTCCGCTGAGGAAGAATTCGATTCCATCTGAATGTGGAGTTTTTTGTTTATGGGAAGATTCACGATGGAAAGTTCCCCCACGGTCTTTTTGTTATTAAAGGAACTCACTAGGGATTCGCTGAGAACCTTGAACTTCCCTTCATTGACGGAAGAAACCGAATACATCACAACAAAAAAAGCAAACAGCAAGGTAATAAAATCTGCATAGGAGACCAGCCATCGTTCGTGATTTTCATGTTCTTCGTGTTTTTTCTTCACACGCTCCCTCGCACCAGCAGTCCGTCTGTCATCAATTTACTTTTTATTTTTCTCCGCCGAGGGTAGAAATCCACTCAGCTTCTCCTCAATCATGCGTGGATTTTCCCCTTGAGCCACGGACACCAGTCCTTCAATCACCATAATTTTCGCGACAATCAAGGTCTTAGCCTTTAATTTGATTTTATTGCCCATGGGAAGAAACAAAAGATTGGCGGCTCCCACCCCATAGACCGTGGCTACAAATGCAACCGCAATCCCGCCACCCAACGCTGAAGGGTCGGCCAAGTTTTCCATCACATGAATCAGCCCTAGTACGGCACCAATAATCCCCACACACGGCGCATATCCGCCAAACGCTTCATAGACCTTGCTCGACGTGCCAAATTCTTCTTCAAATATCTCGACTTCCACTTCCAGGATTTCTTTAATTTTGTGAGGCTCCGTTCCATCGACCACCAGTTGCACCCCTTTGGCCATTAACGGATCCGTCAAGGTTTTTATTTGCCCTTCCAGGGCCAAGAGTCCCTGTTTCCGGCTGATATTTGATAATTCCACGATCTTGGCAATAATGCCCTTCATATCCACATTCACATTTCCAAACACCATGCTCGCCCTGGAAAGAGCTTTTAGGAAAATTGGAAGAGGGAAGTGTAACATCACTGCGCCCAACGTACCCCCCATTACAATCAAAAAGGCCGTCCCTTGCAGAATGGAACTTAAATGCCCCCCCTCCAAATGTTGTCCGCCAACAATGGCGCCCAAAGCGAAAAGGATCCCCAATATTGATAAAATATCCATGATATCCCACTATTCCTTATGAAAAGGACTGATTACTAAACATCCGTTCAAGATCCAACAAGAGCACTAGGGACCCATTCACCCGCCCAACACCCTTATGACATTCCTCAGCTCCTCCTCGATTTGTGGAAGGTGGGGTTTCAATACATTCTTCAGACAGGCGTAAGACTTCTTCGACAGAATCGACGATAAATCCCAAAATCATATGCGCAACCTCCACGACCACAATTCGGGTATCTTTGGTGGGTTCCGTCCCAGTCAAACCAAAGCGAACCCGAAGATTGATTATGGGGATGACTTTTCCACGCAGATTCACCACCCCTTCCACGTAATGAGGAGCATTCGGAACCTGGGTAATATCCAGCATACGAATAATTTCCTGAACCACCAGTATATCAATGGCAAAGACTTCGTCCCCCAATTGAAAACTCACCATTTGGAGAACCACTGCACTGTCTTCCTCAAAACCATCCTGAGATAATACTTTCGTCAAAGTATTCTGCATGATCCATCTACCTCCAGAGGCGTCAAGGGTCCCTCTCACGCTCCGTTCCGACCTGTGAGAGTCGAAACCTAATCAACAACGCCACTGCCTTTTGTTTCTCCCATCACCTCAAGAACCTGACTGCTCATCCACACAACCGGTAATAAGGCTGATCCCACTGCCCATAGCATCACTTTCCTTCGTATGGACTGGTCCTTTTTTGTAAATGCAACCTCCCAAAATTCAGCAATATGGTGCCGTTCATTACCAAATTTCCTACTTGAGGGTTTTTGGTTCTCATTGTCTCCCATCAATAGCCATTAGATATTCTTAGGGGAAGGGACAAATCTCCAGCAATCTGGAGAAAATGTGCACATTTTCTACCAATCTCCATCGTCCGTACCTTGAGGCTTCAACAACTGCTCTGATAGGGTGAACACCATTATTATTTTATTAGCATGCATCGAAATAAAGGATTCATTACATGGACAGACGAGCCAGCTCACAAGCCGATCGGTTACTCCTTGATGCAAAAAAAGCCATCCTACAAGACC
>JAUIKP010000507.1 GCA_030430725.1 Nitrospiria bacterium | reverse complement strand
GGTTTGAAGAAGAACGGACGTCCAACTCACGCCGTACACCTGGCCTGGCAGGTGTTTTAAACATTGACCTCGGAAAAATGCCCGTGTGAAATCCGGTGCAGTCTGGCGAGCACGTTGGACTTCCTGTTCAAGAGTCAACCGTTCGATTTGTCCCGTCCGCTCCAAGGTATAGTACAGCCCTTTGGTTGGCCGCACGTCGTGATACTGTAAATCCATCATGGCCACCCTAGGATCTTTCCAGGAACAGTGCTTGCGGTCTATGTAGGATTGAATTAATGCGTGTTTGGCGACCCAATCTACTTCTCGCCGAAGCTCAAAGGGATCACGCTCCAATCTATCGAGGGTGGATTCCCATCGGACAAGCACCTCTTTGGTGATAGGGGAGACCTCTCTGGTTCGATAGAAGTCATGGGCAGATTGCAGAAAGGCCCGCTGAATCGCGATGGCGGTGGTATATTGCCCATTGGTTAACGGAAGCGAAGTTTTCACCGTCAGATCTCGAGATACCGCCTTGATAGCCTTGACGGGATCAGTCAACTCAATGGCAGGGAGGAGTCCTTGCTGTTCCAGTATTTCCATGACAATGGCCGTAGTGCCGACTTTTAGGAAGGTGGAGACTTCGGACATATTGGCATCACCCACGATGACGTGAAGACGTCGGTAGTCGGTTTGATGGGCATGGGGTTCATCACGGGTATTTATGATGGGACGGTTGACCATTGTATTAAGATCAAGCAGGCATTCAAAAAAATCTGCCCGTTGTGAAATTTGATAGTGAATAGGATCCGTGCCGTTTTCGGCTCCGACTTTCCCTGCGCCACAATAGATGGGGCGTGAAACAAAGAAGGGCAGAAGAACGTTGGCAACCTGCTCGAATGGAATCCGGCGGGACAAAATATAGTTTTCGTGGTACCCGAAGCTGTTGCCTTTCCCGTCTGAGTTGTTGCGGTAAACCAGAAAATTCTCTTCTCCCATAGTGTGGTTCAGCCGAGCCAAGCACTCGGCTACAATATGGTCTCCAGCACGTTCATAGGCCACTACTTCCCGGGGATTGCTGCATTCGGGGGTGGAATATTCCGGATGAGCTCCATCGACGTAGAGGCGACCGGCATTTGGCAATACTTTATTGAGTTGACGATTATAGGTGGCGCTTGGTCGTTCGGGTTCACCTTCGACCGGAAACCCACGCGCATCCCAAAAGGGATTTTCATTTTCGTAATCCCATAGAGCGGTGGGAGCGGGGAGATGGGGGCAGTGACTGATTAACCGAAGGGAATTCTCTACGGGATCAGGGTGGCTTGGGGAGCGAGAAATAATCCCGAATTCAGTTTCCGTTCCAAGAATTCGCAGCAAGGAGGCCTCATGAAGAGCAGCTAGAAATGATTAAAAATAATGACCAACACTGATAGTTTCTATTTCTCGAGGCTCTGAATCCTCATCGGTGGTTAATGTGCGCACATGAACGATTTTTTCGCCTTTTTTTCCTGCTATTTTTGCCCAATCATCGGGGTGAGTCGTATTGGGTAAATCTTCCTGTTCCTTGAATTCCTCTCGAATGCCTCGGAGAAAGTCCTCGGATCTCAGGCCTTTGGCGTCGCCGGAAATTGTCCGTTTGATGGCCAATTTTTTCGCACGGGAGACAACACTTTCGATCAATGCGCCACTGGCAAAATCTTTAAAGTACACGGTTTCTTTTTCACCGTTGGCATAGGTGACTTCTAGGAATTGATTTTCTTCTGTCAAGGCATACATGGCCTCGACAGTGGTCTCGATAAGATGATTGATATACGTGGATCGATCTGAACCATGGTGGGCCAATTCAGATTCCGCCAGGGGTAAGTCTGAGTGAAGATATTTCCCCAGGATGTCCTTTGCACTCTGTTTGTCAGGTCTGGGGATCTTAATTTTGATATCCAAACGCCCCGGTCTCAAAACCGCTGGGTCAATGAGGTCTTGCCGGTTACTGGCACCGATGACGATGACGTCCCGGAGACTTTCTACCCCATCAATCTCAGATAAGAATTGGGGTACGATGGTCGATTCCATGTCCGAGGAAATACCGGTCCCTCTCGTTCGGAATAACGCATCCATTTCATCAAAAAAGACGATGACCGGATTGCCGTGTGACGCCTTTTCCTTCGCTTTTGCAAAGACTTCCCGGATTTGGCGTTCGGATTCCCCGACATATTTGTTCAATAACTCCGGTCCCTTAATATGGAGAAAATAACTGCGAATGTCTTTGCCTTTAAGGTGACCAAGTTTTTTTGCGATGGAGTTTGCGACAGCTTTGGCAATCAAAGTTTTTCCACATCCCGGCGGTCCATACAGCAGCAGCCCTTTTGGAGGCGATAACCGGTGTTCAGCAAATAGCTCGGGGTAGAGAAAGGGCAATTCCACGGCGTCCTTTACCTGATCCAGTTCTTTGGCCAGCCCACCGATTTGGTCATACTGGATATCTGGAACTTCTTCGATGACGAGTTCCTCCATTTCACCTTTGGGAAGTTTTTCGATGAGATATCCGGATCGTGATTCAAAGAGGAGGTGGTCGCCGACACTCAAAGTCTGATTTTTCAGAGAGTCAGAGATTTCAACCACTCGCTCGTCGTCCAGGCGAAGGCTGACGACTGCTCGCCCATCGTCTAGTAGGTGTTTGAGATGGGCGATTTCGCCCTGGGGGTCATATCCGCGCGATTCAATAACGTTCAGGCCTTCATTCAAAATCACCTCCTGGCCTTT
>JAUIKP010000506.1 GCA_030430725.1 Nitrospiria bacterium | reverse complement strand
TAATCCACACCACTTTGAGCACTATCGTTTTCTCCACCAGTGGAGAAATAAACAGTTTTCGAAACTGAAAGATCACCACTCCGAACAATTCGAAGATTTACAGTCCCAGCAGACTCATCAAAAGAAATGGAAGATTCCTCCCATTGCACTTCGGAAACGGGAATCTGTGCAAACGAAAACAGACCGGAAACCAAGAGGGTCAGGCCAACCGGGACAAAGCGTCTTAATGCATGGAGGAAATCTTTCAACGGGTCCGCAAAGAAAGAGGATACATTGGAATGTGCACATAACTCTCTCAATTCAATTAAATATTTTGACACTTTCATTACCCCAATAATCAGGAACCTTACAGATTAAAGGATTGCGCCTGAATCTAAGTCCACGAGCATACAAAAAATGCCCAATCTCGACTCTCCAGATATTTCCTTTGTAGTCCCCGTACACAACCGGCTCGACTGCACAGAAACATTCGTACCGAGCCTCCTTCAAACTGCTAATTCTCAGAATTTTGAACTCATTCTGGTAAATGATAAAAGTGAGGATGGAACCCGGGAATTTCTGGATGGACTGGAAGATCCTCGGATAAAAGTTCTGCACAATGAAAGCTGGTCGGGTTATGCCATCTCCGTCAACCGAGGGGTTCAACAATCTCGTGGCAACATCCTGGGACTGTTAAACAATGATTTGCATCTAACAGACGGATGGCTGGAGCCTATGCTGGAATGCTACCAGGAACGTTTGAAGGTAGGGGCCATCGGAAACATCCAACGTAACATTAAGACCAAACGGATCGATCATGCAGGCATCATTTTCGATCTCCTTGGACTCCCCGATCATTACGGAAAAAACTACCCCTTCATCTTCCCCTTTGACTACAAAGAATTCCCTGCCGTAACCGCAGCCTGCATGCTTATTAAGCGAGACTTGTTCAACAACATGAAAGGATTCGATGAGGGCTATTTAAACGGATGTGAAGATGTGGATCTTTGCTTACGACTGAGTGAGAATGGCTATCGAAATTTCGTGGCTGGAAGAAGTCAGATTTATCATCATGTAAGTGCTTCTCCAGGGCGGAGAGATAACGATACTCGAAATAATCAAAAATTATTGATGACATGGGGAAAGCCAATGCAACGACATGGACAAAAGGATTGGCCCTTTCAATATCTCATGCGCTACTGGAAAACCCCCTGGCTCTATAACGGAACCAAGTTGCTCGATGCAATATTCAGGATTTTAAGGCTTAAAAGCGGTGATTCCCAATGGGCCAAGGAAAAGCGTAACAGAATACTGAATACACCCGTTTAAAAGACCTAAGCCACTTTACGAGTTCTTCAAATGGTTTATAACAACAGCAGATTCTAAACCCAATGTTTCCTTAAACCATCTGTGGATCCTAGGACAGGATCCAAGGGAGGAATAGGCAAAGCGGCGATATTCTCCAAAACCTTTGGCCTTTCCCCCGGACGTCCGTATTGCATATCCCAATCAAACCCTCGCGGATAAGCTCCGACGACTCCAAAGTCCAAACTCGATCCTTTATTGAAATGCCCTACCCCTGCCGGAATAAGAACAACATCACCAGCGGTTAAGGTTAGCAATTCCCCATTCTTACCGCCAAGCAGAATATTCGCAGACCCTCGGAAACATCCAAGCACTTCATGAGAGGTGCTATGGTAGTGATGAAAAGTATAGATGCCATTGCGCCACATATTGGCCCAACCGTTTTTCGAAAATCGTTCTTCAATTATGGAGGCTGGGTCCACTCCCCTCAATTCCATCACCTGCGCATAGATGAGAAGGGGAAGCGAATTGTTCGGAATAGATCCGTCATCTTTGAATCTAAAAGAAGATATTTTCGTCATGGAGGATTATAAAAAAAGGCCGGACAAGCCGGCCTTTTCAAAGTTTATCTTAAGTGGGGTTTATTGAACCGCATCTTTAAGGGCTTTGCCAGCGGAGAATTTCACCGCGTTGCGAGCAGGAATTTGAATTTCTGCACCTGTTTGTGGATTACGGCCTGTGCGCGCATTGCGGCGTGACACAGAAAAGTTTCCGAATCCAACCAAGGAGACAGCATTACCTCCAGACAGAGAACTGGTGATTGCATTAAGCGCAGAATCCAGGGCTTTTCCAGCGTCAGCTTTAGAGAGGCCGGCGTCGTCGGAGATAGCGTCAACAAGTTCAGCTTTATTCATATTGGTACCTTTCGATTATTTGAGGTTTGGATTTTTTGATAGTAAGCTAGGACAGGCAGCCAAAACCCATTTTTCCCCGATTACAAGCGGTATTTCGGGGGTTTCGGCTTGTTGGAGACAAAAATTGCTGAAAAATACCCGTTTTCATGCCAAATCCGGTCCTAGACATCAAGAACCTCACTAAAACCTTCGGAGAGACCACGGCCGTTGATCAGGTCTCAATGTCGATAAATAAAGGGGAAATCCTGGGTTTACTGGGGGCAAACGGAGCGGGAAAATCGACCACTATGCAAATGTTGTTGGGTCTAATAAAACCGACTTCTGGCCTCATCGAAATTTTTGGCAATAATCTGGAGAAGAAACGCATCGAGATCCTCAAACAAATGAACTTTTCCTCAACGTATGCGAATCTTCCTTCCAACCTCACGGTGGAGCAAAACCTGAAAGTCTTCGCTGGACTTTACCATGTTAAAAATCCGAAGCAAACGTTGAATGAACTACTTGAGCTTTTTGAGATTGCTCACCTGAAAAAACGGGTAACGGGTCAACTATCCT
>JAUIKP010000029.1 GCA_030430725.1 Nitrospiria bacterium | reverse complement strand
ATGCCTTGGGATTCAATCCCCATCAGTTTTGCCGGCTTGAGATTCGCCACGACGACAATGGTTCGACCTACCAATGCTTCGGGGGCATACTTTTTCCCAATTCCAGCCACGATCTGACGATGTTCGGTTCCGATATCCACCTGGAGCTTGAGCAGTTTTTCGGACTTTGGAACACGTTCTGCCGTTAAGACTTTAGCCACCTTCAATTGGACTTTTTGGAAATCGGCAATGCCGATCTGTATCACCTCGCTGGGTGGGGACTGCGGTTGGGTGGATGAAACGGGCCGAGGTGTTTCCATGGGTGTCCTGCTTGGGTGAATAGGCGTTGTATGTTCGGGACTCTTTTTGGAGTCCAATGGACGGGAATCTTTTCTGGGAAATAGAGAAGCGCCTTTACTGGTTTGATTCTTATAAAGGTATGCTCCCCAATGAGGGAATTCTTGCAACACGGGTGTGGAGAAATCCATCGATAATCCCAGTCGGGCCTTCATCGTTTCGGCGATCTGTGGCATAAACGGGTATACGGACACCGTGAGAAATCGCAGCACCTCCGTGAGATGAAACAGGACCGTGTGAAGGCGAGGGGTCTGACCAGGATCTTTGGCCAACATCCACGGAGCGGTCTTATCAATATATTGATTAGCTGACTGGACCAAACCCCACATAGTTTCCAGTGCCCGATTAAATTCTAAGTGGCGAAGATGCGTCTCAATGGAGGGGATGAGGGATGAAGCTGCACGTTGGAGTTGACGATCCTGATCGGTTTCCTGGTTAGCGTCGAGTTGAGGAACGGTGTTGTTGGAAAAATTCGCCAGCATCGTAAGAGTTCGGGACAGCAGGTTGCCAAGATCGTTGGCCAATTCAGCGTTATACCGGCTACCGAATGCCGTGATGGAGAAATCTCCATCCTGGCCGAATGGTACTTCCCTCAACAGGAAATAGCGAAAGGCGTCAGCGCCGAATTCTTTGACCACGGCATAGGGATCAACAACATTTCCTCGACTTTTTGACATCTTTTCCCCATTCACTGTCCACCAGCCATGCGCAAAGATGGATCGAGGTAGCGAAAGTTCCAAGCCCATTAACATGGTCGACCAGTAGACGGCATGGGTAGTCAGAATATCTTTCCCGACCAGATGGAGTGACGCGGGCCAGAATGTTGAGGCGCTCGGAATTGGAGCGACATACTCCAGAGCTGACAGGTAATTCACTAAGGCGTCGAACCATACATAGGCCACGCAATCGCGATCAAATGGTAATTCGATGCCCCACGATAACCGTGACTTGGGTCGAGAAATTGACAGATCTTCCAGGGGCTTTTGCAGAAACCCTAGGATTTCATTGCGACGGGTGTCTGGTCGAATGAAGTCGGGATTTTTCTGGATGTGTTCCTTCAACCGGTTCTGAAACCGACTCATGCGATAAAAATAATTTCGTTCACTGACCTGCTCTACTGGTCGCTGACAATCCGGGCACAGGCCGTTCTCCACATCCTTTTCTGTCCAAAATCGCTCGTCAAAGGTGCAATACCAGCCGGTGTATTCCGCTTGATAAATCAAATCTTTATCATAGAGGGCCTGCAGGTACCGTTGGACGATTGCCTGATGTTGAAAATCGGTGGTGCGAATAAACCCATTGTTGGAGATATGCAATTGTGACCAGAGATTCTTGAACTTTGGCGTGAGGAGGTCACAATGCTCCTGCGGATCGATCCCAGCCTTGGCCGCAGCCTGTTGGACTTTTTGCCCATGTTCGTCTAATCCGGTGAGGAAAAAAACCTCATGCCCTGTTAGCCGATAAAACCGGGCTAGAACATCGGCCGCGATGGTGGTGTAGGCATGGCCAATGTGAGGAACATCGTTGACATAATAGATAGGGGTGGTGACATAAAATGTGTTGGACATGACATTATATCCTCTGTTAGCTGGGAACCCACATGTCCCAAACCACTCGGGTGGTCGCAGAACGGGGTAAGCAGGTAATTGATGGTTAAGCGAGCCCTGGTGGATGCGAGAATTCCAGTTGGTCGTGGAGATGAAAGAAAAATTGTTCCAATCCGATTTGCACATTTAGATTTCGTTGCTGCCCTCGCTCGAGTTGGTTGAGTTCATGGATTAAATCCAGAAGTGAAGAAGGGGTGATCTGTTGAGATAACTCGCGCAGAGCCGATTCTTGATCCTGGTACAACGTGGGAGACAACGAATGATCCAGGGTCAGCAAGAGCAAGTCCCTGAGCCCTGCCCAAAACCAATGGATCGCTTCCTGAACTTGATTCGATTTGACAAGGCCTTCACTCATATCCATCACCCGTGAAGCCGACCCAGTATGTTCTCCAAATAACAACGCCCAGTACTGACGGATTTTCACTTTCAATTCTGTGGGATCACAATTCAAAGCTGAACCCAACCGACCTTCCGCAAATGCCGCGATTAACCGGTTATCCGGGTCATCCCTGTCTGTTCGTTCCTTCAGGAATTCATAAATGCTGGTAGAGGGAAGCGGGGCAAATCGCAACGTAATGCATCGGGACCGAATCGTCGCCAAAAGGTGCTCCGGGCGGCTGGTAATCAGGAGGAAGAGGCAATGGTCTGGGGGATCCTCCAATGTCTTGAGCAAGGCGTTGGCTGCTTCGGTGGTCATGGAGTCGGCCTGATCAATGAGGCAAATCTTATGTGACCCCAGGAGAGGACGATAAATAACCAGATGTTCGATGTCGCGTATTTGATCAATGGTAATTTTGGGATTCTGCTTTTGCGTATCTTCAGGTTGAACCAACAAAAAGTCGGGATGGGTAGCCTGGGCGATTTGATGACATGATCGGCAGTGGCCGCAGGCATCGGGTGTTGGTGCGATTTGTGGGGCCTCGCAATGGAGATACTGGGCAAGCGCGATAGCGGTGAGTCGTTTCCCAATGGTCGGTTCTCCATGAAACAGATAGGCATGACCCAGATGGTCGGTGGAGACCGCTGTTTGGAGCCATTTAATTGGGCGTTGATGCCCGACGAGATCTCGAAATGCCATGCTGAAGGGTACCTTTCGTCTGGATTCGCTTTATAATGCGGCTGGGTTGAGGAGTGACGTGAGCCAGGCTTGTCGATGGTAACGACTGAATGAGGCGTGCCATCAAGGATGTAATGAGAGTGTTTAAGATTTCGGGGGATTGCCTGGCATCTAATTTTTGAATGCGTTGAGGATGCTGTTTAGCAAGGGCGATGAAACCTCGATGTACTCGTTGATGGAAATCCAAGGATTCCTGGTCAAGTCGATTTTGGTGGCGGGCCTGTTGTCGTCTCGCCAACCCTTCTTGGGTCGGAAGATCGAGTAAAAACGTGAGGTGTGGAGTCAATCCTTCCGTGGCGAATTGATGAGAATGCTTTAGAAAGGTGATATCACGGTGTCGTCCGTATCCCTGATAGGCCAGAGTTGAATCAAAAAACCGGTCACACAGCACAATTATGCCTTTTGACAGGGCTGGCCGAATCACATGAGCCACATGTTGGGACCGGGAAGCCAAAATTAGAGCTGTTTCGCATTCTGGAGTGATGATTTCCTTGTTGGATTTCGTTGAGTGGGAAAGCAGAAGGCGACGAATGGCCTCAGCCAATGGAGTTCCTCCAGGCTCACGGGTTTCTAATACCTGAAAGCCCTGAGCTCGAAGTGCTCGTGCCAACCGGCGGCATTGTGTGGTCTTTCCGGAGCCTTCTGTGCCTTCGAAAGTGATGAATAACCCTGACGGCTGGCCCTGTTTCCCCTTTGGGTGGTTTCTCGGTTTCATGGAAATTTACCCTGATCGATCCTAGTCTAAGTCATTGAAATTCGCAAGAAAAGTCTTGCAGGAGTCCCATCCTGATTGTAAGATGCGGTAGTATTACGGTGACTTCCCACCTCTCCCGTATAGACTGTGCCTGCTCTGTGTGGCGGGTAGAAGGCGGAATTTTCTCATGAATACCCTTCGCGCCTCTCTCAGGCGTTATTTTTTGACAGGCCTGTTGGTAATTACCCCAATTTGGGGGACGATCCTCATTTTAAAAACGCTGTTTGTGACCGTGGATAGTATCCTTGGCACGGCATTAGCGGACCTTGTGTTGCCGGATTATTACTTCCCCGGTCTGGGTATTTTGGCATTATTGCTGTTAATTTTTTCAGCCGGGGTCTTTGCCACAAATTTTTTAGGAAAACGGCTGGTCGTCCGGTGGGAAGAAATTTTAGATCGCGTTCCGATTGTACGTGGTATTTATGCCACATTGAAGTCGATGATGGACATCTTATCATTCAAACAACGGGAAAAATACAACAAAGTCGTTATGATTCAATTTCCCAAAGAGGGAAGCTATTGTTTGTCGTTTGTTACGGGGGAAACCAGAAGAGAAATCCAAAATCTGGCTCCGGAGCCTCTGGTCCATGTGTTTGTCCCCACTTCTCCGAATCCAACCTCTGGCTATTTTCTCCTAGTTCCCGAAAGTGAAGTTATTCCTGTGGATATGGGGGTTGAGGAAGCCATGAAGCTTATTGTTTCAGGCGGGTTCTATTCTCCTCCGGATAAATCTTCTAGCATTGAAATTGCAGAAAAACGGGATAGAATGACTCTCAAGGACTCACCAAAAGTCCAAACCCCATGAGAAGAGAGCTGTAACGAAGGGTATGACAGGCGTAATGAGTGGTAAAAAAAACACGTCCGCCATGATTCTGGCTGCGGGACAAGGAACCCGCATGAAATCGGCTTTGCCCAAAGTCTTGCATCGTGTGGCCGGTCGTCCCATGTTGTGGTATGCCGCGAGCTTAGCCAGGCATGTGACAAACCAGACCGTTGCCATTGTGGTTGGCCATAAATCGGAACAGGTCCAGGCCTACCTCGAACAAGAAAAAGCTAAATTTGAACCGTTTGAAGTGGTGATCCAGGAGAAACAATTAGGAACGGGGCATGCCGTTCAACAGGCGTATCCCGTCTGCACCAGGAACGACGCCAAACAGGCGGACCAATTCTTGATTCTCAACGGTGATTCGCCCTTATTAACGCAGGCCACTTTGACTTCCCTGGTCGATTATCATCAATCTGAAAATGCGAGCCTGACAATTTTAACGACGGTCATTCCGGAATCAGGTGGATACGGGCGGGTGGTTCGCGGGCCATCAGGCGAGATCCGTCGAGTTGTCGAGGATCAAGATTGCTCAGCAGAGGAACGAAGAATTTCTGAAATTAATGTTGGGACGTATGTCGTGGATGGTACCTTCCTTGGACAGGCGTTGAGCCAATTGCGTCCGCAAAATGCCCAAGAAGAATATTATATCACCGATATTATTGAAATGGCCGTCCAGCAAGGCCTGAAAGTTGTGGCATGGATAACTAACGATCATTTGGAGACGACGGGGATTAACACAAGGGAACATCTGGCTATAGCCGAAAAGGAAATGCGGCGACGAATTTGCCAGCGTCTCATGTTGTCAGGTGTCACCATGCTGGATCCGGAACGTGTGATTATTGACGATGGAGTCGAGGTCGGAAGGGATACCAGTCTGTATCCCGGAGTCATACTTGAAGGCCGGACGGCCATTGGAGCGAATTGCGTTATTCACGGCAATTCGAGGCTGAACAATTGCCTGGTCGGCAATAATGTCCTCATTCAGGATTCGTGCGTGTTGCAGGAATCCAGGATAGAAGAGGGGGCGGTCATCGGGCCTTTTGCGCATTTGCGTCCGGGGAGCCATATTCATCGAAAAGGCAAGGTCGGTAATTTTGTGGAATTGAAACAGACGGAAGTTGGAGAAGGGTCTAAAGTCAATCATTTGAGTTATCTCGGAGATACCGTGATTGGCCGGAATGTGAATATCGGTGCCGGGACTATAACCTGCAACTACGATGGATTTCGAAAGGCACGGACACAGATTAAAGACAATGTCTTCATTGGAAGCGATGTGCAATTAATTGCCCCGGTGACGATAGGCGAAGGGGCGTTGATTGCGGCAGGGACCACTGTCACGAAAAATGTTCCGCCCGATGCATTGGGCATTTCTCGAGTCCCGCAAGTCAATAAAGAGGGTACGGCCGCGAAACGGCGGGAAATTCTGACTTCTTCCTCAGCCGCCCATGGTCAGGCCAAAGAGCATAATGACCCGGAAAAGTCGTCCCTACAACCGAATCCTCCGCAACAAAAAGACCCAGTTTAGTGGCCATTTTTAATGAGCGAAGTTGAGGGATGTCTGGCTGGGATCATGTGTTTTTATCTAGGCATTTACTGATCGAGACCATCCCGATCTTTCCAATACCATTTGGGAAAAAAGCTGTGATGTAAGGAGTGTTAGAGTATGTGTGGAATTATCGGATATGTTGGAGGTGAATCAGCGACCCCTATTTTGGTAGCCGGGTTACAACGTTTGGAATATCGAGGGTACGACTCCGCCGGGATTGCGATTCAACATAATGGAGAATTGAAAATTCGAAGAACGGTAGGCAAGCTCACCAATCTTCAGGCTGTTTTGGAAAACGGGGCCGTCGCCGGAACGATAGGAATCGGTCATACGCGCTGGGCCACCCATGGTCGTCCATCCGAACAAAATGCCCATCCTCACCGTTCGGGAGAGATTGTTCTTGTCCATAACGGAATCATTGAAAATTTTCTAAATCTTCGCCATCGACTGGAATTAGAAGGCTATCGGTTTGAGTCTGAAACCGACACCGAGGTCATTGCGCACCTCTTATCCTCGCTCACGGTAAAAGGGCATGGGCTTCAAGAGGCGGTCAGGTTAATTGCAAATGAACTTCATGGGAGTTATGCCATAGCCGTGATGTCGTTGGCTGAGCCAGGACGTATCGTCGTCAGTCGTTCAGGATGTCCCTTGGTGCTTGGTCAGAACGGAAAAGGAGCATTTTTGGCCTCTGATGTGACTCCTCTCCTGGCCCATATACGGGAGGTGGTGTTTCTAGAAGACGGAGATGTGGGCGTATTAGAGGATTCCGACATCACTATTTTTGATTCGGATGGCCATTCGAAAGCTTTTAAGACGGTCACTATTGATTGGGATGCTGAGGCGGCTGAAAAGGGGGGCTATCCGGATTTCATGATGAAGGAAATCCACGAACAGCCACAAGTGATTATGGATACGCTTCGAGGTCGGTTTCTCTATGAAACGGGCGAAGCGGATCTTCCCGATTTGGCCATGACTGACGAGGAGTTGCTCAACGCCAGGCGAATTTGGATCGTTGCGTGTGGGACGTCCTGGCACTCAGGGCTCGTCGGAAAATATTTATTCGAAGAAATGATTCGACGCCCCGTTCAGGTGGATATTGGTTCGGAGTTCCGGTACCGGGAGCCAATGATTCAAAAGGACGATTTGTTTATTGCCATTTCGCAATCCGGCGAGACGGCGGACACCTTGGCGGCGGCACGGGAAGCTAAACACCGAGGGGCCCGTGTCCTGGCGATTGTGAATGTGGTGGGAAGTACGCTGGCTCGCGAAGCTGATGGAGTGATTTACACGAGATGTGGCCCTGAAATTAGTGTGGCTTCCACAAAAGCCTTTACCGGACAGGTGATTGCCATATATCTCTTGGCCTTGCATGTGGGGCGCGTGCGTCGCACGTTAAGTCCGGAGGAAGGGCGATGGTGGCTGGATCATTTTCTCAAGCTTCCCGGCCAAGTCGAACATGTCCTCAAGCAAGAATCGGCTATCCAAGCCATTGCCCAGCGGTATTATCAAAAACGAAATTTTTTGTATTTGGGTCGAGGGATTAATTATCCTATTGCCTTGGAAGGTGCCTTGAAACTCAAAGAAATCTCCTATATCCATGCAGAGGGGTATGCCGCGGGGGAGATGAAGCATGGTCCCATCGCATTGATTGATGAAGACATGCCTGTGGTCGTCCTATCGCCGAAAGATCGGCTTTACGAAAAGTCTGTCAGCAATCTGATGGAAGTGCGCGCCAGAAGTGCTCCGGTGATTGCATTTGTGACCGAAGGGGACCATGCCTTGGATCAGGTCGCCGATCACGTGTTTGCGATTCCTGCTGTTCATGCGCTCTTGACCCCGATTCTGTTTACCGTCGGTCTTCAACTGCTGGCCTATCACATTGCGGTGTTGCGAGGGGTAGATATTGACCGTCCGAGAAATCTTGCCAAGAGTGTGACGGTTGAATAAGAGGTCCTCCCGGTATCCCACCAGAGTTCTTCCTGCTTGGTTCTCATGGCCTCTATCAATGGGAGAGTATTGAATCATGGAGACCATGGTTGTGACCGGAGGTGCTGGTTTTATTGGCACTAATTTTGTCCGGATGGCCCTTCTTAAGACCCAGGCACGGATTGTCGTCGTGGACAAATTGACGTATGCGGGTCATCGAGAAAACCTTGATGGATTGTGGGACCATCCCCGTCTCAATTTTGTCCAGGCAGATATTGCCGATACGGGAGAGATGACCCGGATGATGGATTCATTCTCTCCCAGGTGGTTGCTGAATTTTGCTGCTGAATCGCATGTGGACCGGTCTATTGACGACCCCTATCCCTTTATTCATACGAATGTCACGGGTACCCTGGTATTGTTAGACGTGGTCCGGCGATTTCTAAAGCAAGGACATGGTGATCATCGCCAACGTTTCCGGTTCCTGCATGTTTCGACTGATGAAGTGTATGGGACGTTGGGCCCGACAGGATTGTTCTCCGAAGAGACCCCTTATGCCCCCAATTCTCCCTATGCGGCGTCGAAAGCCAGTGCTGATCATTTGGTGCGGGCTTTTCATCACACGTACGGTCTTCCAGTCCTGATGACCAATTGTTCCAATAACTATGGACCCTATCAATTTCCCGAAAAGCTTATTCCTCTCATGGTCTTGAATGCCTTAGAAGGGAAGCCTCTTCCGATTTATGGGAACGGGCAGAATATACGGGACTGGTTGTTTGTGGAAGACCATTGTGAAGGCCTACTCCTGGTCCTTCAGGAAGGAACACCTGGGGAAAAATATAACCTGGGCGGGCGGTCGGAACGATCGAACCTTGATGTCGTCGACGCCATATGCCGGATCTTGGAAGAGGTCGCCCCGGGTGGTTCCAATCCGTTCTTGTCTCAACGGGGTATCACACGATACGCGGACCTGAAAGTATTTGTGGCCGACCGTCCTGGGCATGATTTTCGTTATGGCATTGATACCACCAAAGTTCACTCGCAATTGGGGTGGAGCCCACGCCATTCTTTCGAGTCTGGGTTGCAGCAAACGATTGAATGGTACGCTGCCAATCGCCAATGGTGTCAGGCCGTGACCACGAATTCCTATCAACGGGAACGACTCGGGTTAGCCTCTGTCCCATCGATGTAGGGGCAGGAACGTTCTCTCCTTTTGGCGGAATAACATGAAGATGATGAAGACATTGGGAAACAAAGGGGTACGATGAAGGGAATCATCCTAGCGGGTGGATCGGGTACCCGGCTCTATCCCTTAACCCACGCGGTCAGCAAACAACTCATGCCGGTTTTTGATAAACCGATGATCTATTATCCGTTGTCAACCCTCATGCTGGCTGGAATCCGGGAGATCTTGGTGATCACCACCCCGCGTGAGCAGGAAGGGTTTGTACGGTTGTTAGGTGATGGGAATCATCTCGGATTAACGATCCGTTACCAAGTGCAACCCCGACCGGAAGGAATTGCACAAGCCTTTGTGATTGGGCGTGAGTTTATTGGACAGGATCGGGTGGCGCTCATTCTTGGGGATAATATTTTTTATGGGCATGGGCTGTCTCGTTATCTTCAGGAAGCGGCTTCTCAAGAAACAGGGGCCCAAGTCTTTGCCTACCAGGTACGGGATCCCGAACGATACGGTGTGGTGACCTTTAACGACCACGGGCAAGCCACCAGCCTGGAGGAAAAGCCCTCCCGCCCCAAGTCGCCCTATGCCGTAACCGGGTTGTATTTTTATGACAATCGGGTTGTGGGTATTGCCGATTCTCTCAAGCCTTCGGCAAGAAATGAACTGGAAATCACCGATGTGAATAAAACCTATTTAGAAACTGGATCGCTGCATGTGCGGGTGCTTGGGCGTGGCAATGCCTGGCTGGATACGGGGACTCACGAATCTCTCATGCAGGCGGCCCATTATATTCAAGTTTTACAAGAACGACAGGGCCTGATGGTTTCTTGTCCGGAAGAAATCGCCTATAAAATGGGGTATATTCAGCCAGATGACGTATTGCGCCTAGCCACGAAAATGAAAGACAACGGGTACGGGCAATACTTGCTGCATTTGGTCAATCAGGGGCAGGAGTAACCGGAAATGAAATTTCTCCCAACACGGCTCCCTGAGGTTCTGGTTGTTGAGCCTGATGTATATCGAGATCAACGTGGATGGTTTTTAGAAACGTATCATGTACAAAAGTATCAGGACGCAGGGATTCTGTCTCCATTTGTGCAGGATAATTGTTCATCGTCGGTTCGCGGAACCCTTCGTGGGCTTCACTTTCAAATGACTCGCCCACAGGGGAAGCTCATTCGGGTCATCCGTGGAGAAATTTTTGATGTCGCGGTTGATATTCGAAAGGGGTCTCCGACCTTTGCCTCATGGGTGGGGGTGACCTTATCGGCAGAGGATTTCAGACAAATTTATGTTCCTATGGGGTTTGCTCATGGATTTTGTGTCCTCAGCGATGTGGCGGAAGTGGAGTACAAATGTACCGATATCTATGCACCTGGAGGTGAAGTGACCATTCGATGGAACGACCCCCACATTGGCATTCAATGGCCGATTGAACAACCACTTCTTTCCCCAAAGGATGCTGCCGGGCAGGTACTTGATGACTTGAGCGACCACCTTCCGGATTATCAATCATGAGGCAGAGTCGAATTTTAATCACAGGGGCTCAAGGGCAATTAGGACAGGCGCTCCAACGGCAATACGCCGACCATGAGGTCACGGCCTGGGACCTCCAGGATTTGGATATCACGCAGTTCGAGGAAGTTAGGAAAGCCCTTGATCAACTACGACCACACATCGTCATCAATGCGGCCGCATTTACGCAGGTGGATGAGGCGGAAGTAAAGCAGGATGCCGCATACCGGGGCAATGTCCTGGGCCCGAGAAATCTTGCCGTGGTGACGAATGACTTGGGAATGACACTTATCCATTTTTCCACCGATTATGTGTTTGATGGTCAGCAAAATCGACCCTACCATGAATTCGACCGTACGAATCCGTTAGGTGTCTATGGGTATAGTAAATTAGCCGGTGAAGAGGCTGTGCGGGTCGCGAATCCACGCCATTTTATTGTACGGACAGCTTGGCTTTACCACACCGTAGGAAGGAACTTTCCCCGTACGATCTGTCGAATGGCGGGCCGAGAAGTCGTGAAAGTTGTCAGCGACCAGTATGGGTCACCGACCTTTGCCCCTCATCTTGCCCGGGCGGTATCCAAATTGGGTGAGACCGATGCCTTTGGGATCTATCACATGGCCGGCACAGGCGGAGCCAGTTGGTACGAATTGACCCAAGCACTTTATCAGGCGTTGGATATTCAAACCTCGGTTGTGCCGATAGCGACCGCTCAATTGCCTCGCCCTGCTAGAAGGCCGCCCTATGCCGTGCTGACCTCTTTACAGGACCCCTTGATTGAGTTGCCATCCTGGGAAGAGGGCGTTCGTGATTTTGCCAGTCAGTGGAAAGGCTAGGGGTCGTCATCTGTTCCGTGAATCATTTTCTTTGGTTCTTCAGGTAAAAGAAAGGCATTCATAAAACGATGGGCTACCTCGAAGCGGTGGTGCTTGCGGTTATTCAAGGACTCACGGAATTCCTCCCGGTATCCTCATCCGGACATTTAGTCCTGGCTCAACACTGGTTTGGTCATTTTAGTGAGACCAATTTGTTGTATGACATTATGTTGCATCTTGCGACCGTGACCGCGATCCTGGTGTATTTTCGTCATGATCTCCTCACATTGGGGTTGGGATATGTTGGACGGACCACAACCCAAGGCAGCCTGTTTCAAGGCTTTGAGCGACGCACCATTCATTATGTTCTGATCGCTTCCATCCCTACGGCGATCATTGGATTAGGTATTCGGTCGATCGGTCTTGAAACCCTGGTTCAGCCCTCAATTGTGGCCGTTATGTTGTTGAGCACCGGTGTGATTCTCTGGTTGGGACATGGGAGAAACAGCGCTCGGGGTATTCAGGACATGAACATTCGGGATGCACTTGCGATTGGCATGGTACAAGGTGTGGCGGTCTTTCCTGGGATTTCCCGGTCCGGATCAACGATTGCTAGTGGAGTGGTATTGGGTTTGGATCGTGAATTATCGGCCCGGTTTTCACTTCTGATTTCCATGCCAGCTATTGTGGGGGCGACGATCTTAGAAATTGGAAAAGGCCTAGATCAGATTCATGACCCGATAGGAGTCTATGTGTTCGGCATGGTTGTCGCGGCTTTGGTGGGGTATGGATCTATTTCATTGATCATTAAACTCGTCAGGCAGGATCACTTCCATTTATTTTCCTATTATCTGTGGCCACTTGGAATAAGCATCCTCCTTTGGGATTCTTTGAAATAGACCCTGCTGGTTCCCTAATCACGGTCATTCGCTGTTTTTACATCTCCTCTTCCATGTCCTTTTTCGTTCGGCGTGCCACGCCGGAGTCGATGGCTGCCTGAGAGACGGCCTTGGCGACCTTGGGTACCACTTGTTTGTCAAACACGCTGGGAATGATATATTCCTCACTGAGTGCGGAGTCAGGAATCATCTTGGAGAGGGCCTGAGCGGCAGCAATGAGCATCGGTTCATTGATCGTTTTGGCCTGCACGTCCAGGGCTCCACGAAAGATGCCGGGAAACGACAAGAGATTGTTGCATTGATTGGGATAATCCGATCGACCGCTGGCATAGACGCGGCAGTGGGGAATGGCGGCTTCAGGTAGGATTTCAGGGTCAGGGTTGGCTAAGGCAAACACAATGGGATCCTTGGCCATGAGGGCTAAATCTTCGGGTTTTAGAATGTTGGCTGTGGAAAGTCCGATAATGACATGGGCGTCTTTCAGCGCGTCCTGAAAGGTTCCGATCGGCTGATCATACTGAATGATGCTGCGAAGCGTATGGCGATGCGGAAGAATTTCTTCCACTGGGCGATCCAACACCAGTCCCGCCTTGTCGCATCCCTTGAGCCTGGTGACTCCGGCTCCTAAAAGTAATTCACAACAGGCCGTGCCTGCGGCTCCTAATCCGACGACCACGACGGTAATTTCATTGATGGTCCGGCGTGTGACTTTTAAGGCATTGAGAAGCGCGCCCAAAATGACCACGGCGGTGCCATGCTGATCATCATGCATGACCGGAATATCCAGTTCGGCTTGGAGTCGGCGCTCAATGTCAAAGCATCGAGGGGCACTGATGTCTTCTAGATTAATGCCTCCAAATGACGGGGAAATGGCTAATACCGTCCGGATAATCTCTTCAGAATCCTGGGTATTCAGACAGAGAGGCCAGGCATCAATGCCGGCAAATTGATGAAACAACATGGCTTTGCCTTCCATTACCGGCAGAGCCGCGAGAGGGCCGAGATTGCCTAATCCCAGTATGGCCGATCCGTCCGTCACGACAGCGATGCTGTTACTTTTTGTCGTAAAGGAATAGGCCTTTTTCTCATCCGCGGCAATCGCTTTGACGACGCGCCCGACTCCAGGCGTATAGACCATGGACAGGGTATTTCTGGTTTTTACGGGAAACTTGCTCTCCACACGGATTTTCCCGCCTAAATGCATGAGGAAAATCCGATCCGAAGAGGCGATAACCCGAACGTCGGCCAACGAATTCAGGCGTTTCATGACTCGCTCGCCATGTTCTTCACTCTGGACATCCAGGGTAATATCCCGGATCACCTTGGTGCGAGTGGCCGAGACCATATCGTACGCGCCCAAACTGGCACCTTCTTCCGCAATGGCGGTGGCGAGTTGTGCGAAGACCCCGGTCCGTTGAGTTAATTCTAATCGTACGGCCATCCGGTAATTGGAATAAGGGCCGATATCTTGCGAGGAACTTTGACCATTTTGCTGTCGCTTAAAAAAATTCCACACCAATGAGTTCCTCCTCTTCAGTTTCGCAACGGATCAATCTTGATCGGGTTACCGTATAGCTCACAGACCTTCTTCTTATATTGTATCGGATTATCCAGATTAGGGGTATGTGCTGGAGGCTGGAAATAGGCTATTTCCATAGGCTAGAAAGCTTTGAAAGGATGAAAAAATTTATGCCGGGGTTCGCCCGGTGGCCGAGGTCCTTTTGTTTCGGCAAAAGGACCCAAAACAACTGGCCACTCGGAGTGGTTCGGGGGGGTGTCCTGCGATGCTCACCAAATCCAGCGGCGGCACAACTCGCCTCGCTCAGACATTGCTCGCCGTGACTCTGGAGCTGGCTCAGCGTTTTTTTGCCACGCCGAATGGGCCGATATAATTGTCAATTAATCATAAACTAGGTCAGGGGGATGGCTAGTTGCCTTTGTCATAACTTCCGGACGGGGAGTGTGAAGCCTATCGGTGGGGGATGCCTTATGGATTGTTTCGGCAGGCCACCTGTAAATCATGGTATCTTCTCTGGTTGTTAAAAATTGAGTAACTTTCTTGTATCTGTGAACTCTCACCCATGGAATCAGATAATACCGGCGATCTCATCCCGGATACCCGCTCGGATCTTCAAGAAGAAATTCGATTTTCCCCATTGCTGACCGTGGTGTGTTTGATGGTGTGTGTGGCGGGAATGGGATTGCTCTTTTGGGCGGTGACGCTTTCCGATGATGTGCGCCTGGCTTCACCTGCAAGCCGGGATCTTGAGCGGATCGCCAGCCGGATGTTGGGTTTTGAATCCCGCCTGCCTGAACTCTCTTCGTTTGAACAAGTGATGTATCGTTTGGGGGGGCAAGACGGGGAAACGCTGGATCAAATCCAACTCTGGTATGAAGAAAGGGTGGATGATCAATCCTCACCATTGGATAGATTGTATTTGGGCATGCTCTATGGAGAAGCCGGGTTGACCGAGCAATTCAACC
>JAUIKP010000028.1 GCA_030430725.1 Nitrospiria bacterium | reverse complement strand
GTTGGCGCGACTCATGGTAGCGTGGGGCAACTGTACTCTCCACGCCTGGCGAACCACCCACAGGTCGTATGGAAAAGGTGTTTTGAAAAGGCCGTCCTTGGCCATTTTCGGACATGCTCTATGCTCCGAAACCGGAATCAAGGAGCCCGACTTTTTTGCTGAAAATTTTTGCATGTAATTTTCTGAAAGCTTGTTCATTATGTCATCACCAGAACAACATGTTCCCATCGACTTTATCAGAGCCAAGGTTATTGCAGATCTGGAAAGCCAGACTATTGGCAAACGAGTGCATATCCGTTTTCCCCCTGAACCGAATGGACATTTACATATTGGTCATGCGAAATCCATTTGTTTGAATTTTGGCATTGCTGGGGAATTTGGTGGGCTGTGTAATCTTCGTTTCGATGATACGAATCCGACCAAGGAGAATATGGAATATGTCTCTTCAATTCAGGAAGATGTCCGATGGTTGGGCTTTGATTGGGATGATCGCCTCTTTTTTGCCTCAGACTATTTTGAGCAGCTGTATCAATTTGCGGTGCGACTGATTCAAACCGGCCATGCCTACGTCGATAGTTTAACGGCCGAGGAGATCCGGGTTTTTCGAGGGACCCTGACTGAGCCAGGGAAGGATAGCCCGTACCGGAATCGTACCATTGAAGAAAATTTGGCCCTATTTACCCGAATGCGGTCCGGAGAGTTTGAGGACGGGGCCCATGTGTTGCGTGCCAAAATAGATATGGCCTCGCCGAATATTAATCTGCGAGATCCTGCCTTGTATCGTATCCGACATGCCTCGCACTATCGGACCGGTGATGACTGGTGCCTCTATCCCACCTATGACTTTGCGCATCCTCTTTCCGATTCGTTAGAGGGCATTACGCATTCGTTGTGTACCCTGGAGTTTGAGGATCACCGTCCCTTATATGATTGGTTGCTCCGGGTGTGTGAGGTCTCGTGTTATCCCCAGCAAATAGAATTCGCCCGTTTGAATCTCGGGCACACGGTGATGAGTAAACGCAAGCTTCACCAGTTGGTGGAGGAGAAGCATGTGAACGGGTGGGGAGATCCCCGGCTGCCCACCTTGAAAGGGCTGCGGCGTCGGGGTTACACCCCTGAAGCGATTCGCAATTTTTGTGATCGAGTGGGAGTGGCGAAACGTGACAGTGTGATTGAAATGGCCTTGCTGGAGCATGTTATTCGAGAAGATCTGAACCGGTCGGCGCCACGGGTGATGGCGGTATTGCATCCTCTAAAAATCATTATTGAAAATTATCCGGATGGGCAGGTTGAGGTCTTAGAGGCGATCAATAATCCTGAGGATCCCACCCAGGGCAAACGGGAAATCCCATTTTCTCGTGAACTGTATATTGAACAAGATGATTTCCGGGAAGATCCACCTAAAAAGTTTTTTCGCTTATCTCCAGGGCAGGAAGTACGTCTGCGCTACGCCTATATTATACGCTGTGTCGGTGTCGAGAAGGATCCCGAAACCGGAAAAGTGACGGCTTTACGATGTACTTTCGATCCTGAAACGAAAAGTGGCGGGAGTCAATCGAGTCGAAAGGTAAAAGGGACTCTCCACTGGGTCTCTGTTCAGCATGCCCTTCCTGCCGAAGTAAGACTCTATGAGGCCTTGTTAACTCAACCGAATCCCGGTTCGGGGGGTGATCCTCAGGACCTGCACCACCTGCTCAACCCACATTCCTTGACCGTGCTGTCTGATTGCCAGGTCGAACCCGGTCTCAACGGAGCGCCATCAGGTAGTCGGTTTCAGTTTGAGCGGCAGGGATATTTTTGTCTTGATCCGGATTCTACTCGGGATTGTTTGGTTTTTAACCGGACAGTTCCCCTTCGAGATACATGGGCGAAAATTGATAAGAAGTGAGAGATCTTTCACCAAAGATTCAATCCCGATGTCTTGGTATGTTGCACATAGTCAACAATTGCATCTCCTCGTCGGGTGTTGAAAATCTCCATGTTCCTACGGGCATATCCAAGATCATAGGCCCGATTGTTACGCGTTTGAGATCAAGAACTTTGAGCGGCGTTTGAAATTTTGGATCTTTCAGGGCATGAAAGATTCGACGGAGGTGCCGGTTTTTCCCTTCCTGTAAGACGACCTCGAGCTGTGTTTTGGGTCCGACTTCTCTTTTTTTGTAATCCTGTGCACTTTTAATATTCCAATGGAAGTGGAAACTCCCCGTAACACACGGGAGAAGTCATCGTCTGAAATTCCTCCCCGGATTTCAACCTCATAGGTTTTTTCGCATCTGCCTGGCGCGGTGAGCCGGTCAACCAATCTTCCATCTTGAGTGAAGAGCAAAAGGCCACGGGAGTCTTTGTCCAATCGGCCGATTGGGAACCAGCCTTCCTGCATTAGAAAAGGCGGTAGGAGATGATAGACGGTTTTTCTCTCCCTCTCATCATTTCGAGTCACTAAATACCCTTTGGGCTTATGGAACAGGATGACGCTGGTTCGCACCGGACGAGGAGGTTTTGCTCCAGGGCCCAATCCCATGAATTCAGACAGGGTTGTTTTTTTGTTGAATCGACAGTTGCGGAGGAATGCGAGCTATCCGAGCTATCTGTTGGTCTTTGTGGTACGACACTCACAAGTTCTGACTCCTTCTTTGTCATAATGGTTGGTTCTTTGAGAGAAATGGCTCCACTAGGGGGGCCAGTTCTCTGGTCCAATCCCATTAGATGATCCGATGGGGGGGGGCTGCCAACCAATTGGACTCTGTACTTTATAAGTTTTTCACTCCTGTCCGGTTCAATAGAATACGGATCTGCTCAAATCCTTGACCGGACCATAAATATGAAATCTGGTGAGTGTTGCCGACCTGAAATCGCGGCCGGAGGCGTTTCTTAATAGAATTTTTTCTGCAACCCCCTGTTTTTTAAGTAAAAAAGCTGAAAGTTTATGGGAAGAAAGTCCTGCCCATTGTTTTGTGGAATTTTTGGAGTTATTTTTCTTAAAGAAAGGGTATGTTTTTTTAGACATCGAGTAAAGACCTGTAAAAACCCTGCCGATACAGAGAATTGAGGCAGGAATGAAGAACCGCTATCCTGGGGGTCTTCGACATGTTAGGGAAAATTTGTTTTGTCTTGGCCATGGTTGCTCTCGCTTGCTGTGTGACGGTGCTCTCCTGGTTTGGATGGGTCCATGGGGTGTCTTGGTCAAGGCGCAAAACCTGTTCTCCTCATCATGAGTAAAGATCACCCAGCTCATCTCCCGACACCTGCCTCTTTTGTTCGCGTTTTGTAGTTAAGAACCGACACCATTCTTTTTTTGACCGGGTTATCAGTATTCCCAAGTGCTTGCGGGTTTGAGGTTGGCTGCTGGGATGTCGGGTAGGCCGGGACTGACGGTCCTGGACTTTCTTCGGACCCGGCACATCCCTTATATCCGGCGACCGACAAGTGAATACTCCCGAACAGGAGGTCCGGCGACATGTCGAGCAGTAAACGACCGCCCAAGGAATTACACCGGCATCCACGAGTGGTAGAGACCATTCCCAACTGGCAACGTGAGGAGACCTATCCCTGCGCCCAGAGTTTAAACGATACTTTTTGGCGGTGGGAGTTTCTCCGTCGGCGTGCAGATTACCGGAAGGATTGGGAACAACATTACTTGGAAACATACGATTTTGATCTGTCCTGTTCCAAAGATCCTCAATATCCCACCCGGTATCGCAAACAAGTTTTTACGCCGGATCATCCCGCATTTAAAGCTCGAATGCCGAATTCATTAGAAAAATACCATCTCAATGGCCTTCCGAATCCATCCATTGCCAAACCCTGGATGTTGTCCTTTGATTCGAATTACGGGCGGATCTATTTCGGACAGGGACCGGATTGGCTGGGGGGAGGCGAGGAGGTCACCTTGTGTTTGTCGGAATGGCGAATGGCGGCCGTGTTTGATCTGAAAAAGCCGTTGTCGGGCCAATTTGAAAAAGTGAAGGCAGATCTTCTGGAATGGCAAAAGCATCAAGTCGGTCGAAATCTCGAACGGCGAAAATGTCGTGATGAATGGCCAATGTATCTTCGCGTGCTTGATGCCGTGGAGCTCGATGTGCCGTTTCATGAAATCGGACGAACGTTATTTCAACTACACGATGATGACATATGCGAAGCGCGAGCCAATCAATTGTACAAACGTGCCTGTCAAATGAGTATGCATTTTCCTGTGTAAGAGGTTCAAGGTTTCGGGAGACCGTCAGAGTGTGGAGATGGTCATTGAATCAGGTGTGGAGTGAGAGAAGTCTGAAAATTTAAGAATGTACATGGGGGAAGGAACCGTACGATGAGTAAATTAATTGAGGCCTTAAATCGTTTACAGTCCGTGAGAACAGAAGAAGGTCTTCCTTCCTCCCTTTCTTTGCTCACGGACTCACGTCCGGACAATTCGGAATCGGTGCAGCAACGTCAGCCGGATTCGAAACCATCGTCCAAGAACCATATTCCATCCGATGAGAGTCCACGATTTAATCTGGCTCTCGGCGAATGGCTGGGCATTCTTCACCATGAATATCTTGGGAGTTTTGTCCGTGAAGGGGGTGGAGCGGTCAAGTTTGCCGTGTTTCCGGGTGAAGACGTATTGAAAGTCTGCCAACAGGAAATAGAGGGACTGGCCAAACGTGAAGGATATGTCTTGGCAAAAGTCGACGCGCGATTCACAAAAGCCCACATGATCGAGCGACTATTTCAGAAAATTGCCAAACAAATAGATTGGGATGAACTCGCCTATCGGTTTCTCCAAAGGTTGCTCGAAGAACATGGGCACCAAATTCCTTCAGACCGACAAGAATTCTCGTTGCGGCATGTTGCGATGGTGAATGAGCGCAAGGAGCCCATGCTACGCCGGGATATTCAAACATGGATGGAAAAAGCGATTGAAGGCGATTCGAGTCTATGCCGTGAATTTCGTATGGCGATGATCCGGCTGTGTATGGCTCAGTTGGATGCCGGGGATTCCGATCGTGTCCTGGCAACAGCTGTGAAAGAGTGGTTATGTGGAGACCTTCGATTGGTGACTGGAGTCAAAAAGGCTCTTATCTATCAAAAAATCTCGCGTCATAATGCACGGTATATGCTGTCTTCTTTAACACGGTGGCTACGATTAACGGGACAGGGAGGCCTCATTCTTTCACTCGATATCTCTCGGTATCTTATGAAAAAGGATGTCCTGCCGAATGATGGCTCTCTGTCATTTACTGCATCAGCCACCATAGATTTGTATGAATTGCTTCGTCAGTTTATTGATTCGGCTGATGAGATGGAAGGCTTGCTGATGGTGGTTCTGGCTCCGCAAGAGTTCCTGACCGATGCCCGCCGTGGTGTGGATCGGTACGAGGCTTTGAAATTGCGAGTATGGGATGACGTTCGTCCGAAACACCGTCAGAATCCATTGTCATCCTTGGTCCGTATTCAAGATCACAATGGCCCGGTCTCTGAAGGCGAGCATGCGGTTTCCACCGCTACGGCGAGGAGAATGGTGCCTGATGGAGAAGCCCGTCGTGTCATTGAAGGTCTTCGGGCAGGGGTGCCGAACCGGCATGTGGTGACGACGCTTGGATGCCTTCAGCCAGAAGTGGAAGGACGTTTTCGGCGGTTATTAGAAGCCACACAGCAAAACATTACGGCGGGTCCGTGCCCCCGTGGAATGGTGATCGAGGGCGCGTTTGGCAGTGGGAAATCGCATATCCTGGAGTATCTCCAAAATCTGGCGCTGGATGCCAATTTCATCTGCAGCCGGATTGTGATCAGTAAGGAGACGCCTCTGTATCACCCTGTCCGTTTGTATTATTCTGCGATCGAAGCTGCGGTGATTCCTGACAAACGAGGGGAAGTGTTTTCGGAAATTGCGGGTCAATGTGATGTCTGGGCACCCCGTTATAAGGAACTTGTGACATGGGTGAATAATCCGGAGAGTCAGATTGATACCAGGTTTGCCGCTACGTTGATGCTGTATGAACGATTAAGCTCCGATATGGAGTTGGGGCACCGGATGACGCGCTTTTGGACGGGAGACCCCATCGGAGTAGGGGATTTAAAAAAGTATCTGCAAGAAGCCGGATTTGGAGAACGGTATGCGTTTGGAAAAATATCGGCCGCAGAATTGGCGCTTCAGCGGTTTCAGTTTGCGGCTCGACTGATGCAAGCTGCAGGATATGCCGGGTGGATTCTCTTGATCGATGAAGCCGAACTGATTGGCCGATATTCGGTAAATCAGCGTGCGAAATCCTATGCTGAAGTGGCACGCCTTATGAATTTAGATGGTGGTCCTCCTCTACCCGGATTGGGTGCTGTGCTGGCATTAACCACTGATTTTCGGGAAGAGGTTCTAGAGAAAAAAGGTGACAAGGTCAAACTTCTAGAGAAACTTCGAGCCAAGAATACGGAGGCCGAACGGATGTTGGCCGACAAAGCAGAGAAAGGCATGAGCTTATTGGAGTCCCAACGCATTCCTCTTGGACAGCCACCGGACGATATTATTCAAGAATCCTATCAGACGATTCGATCGCTTCATCTGAAAGGGCATGGGTGGCATATGTGGGAAAATGCTGCAAATGATCCGGCCCAAATTATCCCAGGAACCAGTATGCGGAAATATGTGAAGAGTTGGGTGACGCATTGGGATTCACTTCGTTTCTATCCCGGAGAAGCGTGTGAAATAGAAACGTCGACATGGAAGCCGTCTTGTGTCGATCATGGAGACCCCCAGGAAGCCAACGAGGAGGATAGCCAGGAGAAAAGCCATGGAGGGCGTTTTGCGGTAGAAACCGATTCGACCATGGCGGGAAAATCTGAAGACCAGGCATTTGTTGCCCCCGGGACTCCACACACCTCCGGCTCCTTCACGAATGGCCTTAAAACTATTTTCTAACTCAGGTTCTGACCTTTTGGCGGAACCCCTCGCGTTCATGCTAAGGTAGGCTCATCACGAAAGGGCGGTTCCCTTTCGTGAATGACGCCTTACTTTACTTTCCCCGAATATGTAGCTCTGTCCATTTGCCAATGAACCTGTTTGCCTTATGCCTCCTCTCAAGTTTCCTGTCCATTCTGGACAGTGTGTATATGGGTTCCTTTTGATCCGCTTGTCGTTTCGTGACTGCTAACACGCAGGCCCTACCTGCCTCTCCTCCTCCGTTCCTCACGATTTTCCGCATGTGGTGGCCTTTGGCCGCAAGTTGGATGCTCATGGGTTTGGAGTTTCCACTGGTCACTGCTACCGTTTCCCGCTTGGCCGATCCTGAAGTCCATTTGGCAGCCTATGGGGGAGTGGTTTTTCCTCTCTCATTGTTGATCGAGGCACCCGTCATAATGATTCTGGTTGCGTCTACCGCCTTATGTAAGGACTGGTTGGCCTACCGGCTTATTCGAAATTTCATTGTCGTCTTGGGAAGTCTTCTAACCGTCGTTCATGTTGTCGTGGCCTTTACGCCGATGTACGGGATGATCGTGCAAGGCGTGTTAGGTGTTCCTGATATTATTGTGGAACCGGCCAGAATCGGTCTTCAATGCATGACGCCATGGACGCTCTCGATTGCGGTGAGAAGATTTTTCCAGGGAGTGGTGATTCGGGCAGGCCAGACACGCCTGATTGGACTGGGAACCCTGGTCCGTTTATTCGTAAGCAGTGCGGTCTTACTTTCCGGATTGGTTCTACAGAGTTTGCCGGGGATTGTCGTGGCGACGGTCGCGATGTCTTCCGGGGCAATGGTCGAGGCTGGCTTTATTTTGTTTTTTGTGCGTCCGATCCTTACCAATCTTAAAATGAGTCCTGTGCATCCATCGCCTCTCACACTGAATCAATTACGTGTCTTTTATTGGCCCCTGGCATTTACGCCACTCATTTCTCTTGGGAATTTACCGATTGTCAGTGCGGCCATCAGTCGGATGCCAAACGCTGTAGAGTCCCTGGCTGTCTGGCCTGTGCTAGGCGGGCTTTCGTTTGTGTTTCGGAGTGGAGGATTGGCGATGCAGGAGGTGGTGGTCGCTCTCTATGACCGACCGCATTTTCTCGTCCCTTTGAAGAAATTTGTGACGATGGTTTCCATCTGTACGAGCGGAATCCTTTTTATAATTGCTGCCACTCCTCTCTCTACTCTCTGGTTTGAATGGGGTGCGGCTTTGACTCCTGAGCTGACTGTGCTGGCTTCCACAGCCCTCTGGCTCATGGTGATTTTTCCCGCTTTGAGTCCATGGGAAAGTTTTTTTCAGGGTCAGTTCGTTCATCGTAAGATGACTTCTGTTATTACTCAAGCGGTGTGTTTGTATCTGTTTGGAAGTTCCATCTTTTTGCTGGCCGGAGTTTTTTATGGGCAAGTGACCGGATTATATGTGGGCTTGGCCGCGATGCTTTCCGGGTTAGGATTTCAACTATTCTGGCTATGGAGGAATAGTCGCAGGCTTGATGTCCACTTTCACAAATTTTAAGGATTTTTCGTGGGTTGCTTGGGTGGCTCCATGAACAGTCCTGTGGTCTTGAGGTTCATTAGGGGATTATGGGGAAAACAGTGAATGGTAATCCCTGCATATTGCATGTTTTCTCCTTCATGTCCGGCACTAAATTATATTCTGTTGTTTTTTAAGTACTTGTTTTTAAAAGTGAAAAATGCTTTTAGGTGATTGCAGTTGGCAAGGAACATAAATTGCTCATTTCCCGTGATGGCGGAGATTGCGTCCTTTTCAATGTAACGCTCATTTTTGTTTGTGAATAAATTTTGGTTAACTCATGAATAGAATTTTGCTGATTGATGATGATATTCAAGTGAGGGAATCCGTTTCTCTTTCTTTGGAAACGGCCGGGTATACGGTCATGACTGCAGGATCCTGTCAGGAAGGCCTCCAAAATTATGAAAATTTTCAAGCGTCCTTGATTATTATGGATGTCTTGGCGATGGAAGAGCGAGAAGACGAATCAACTGGGCCTGGTTCTGAACAATTTTCTTCGAGTGTTCCGATGATCACGTTGACAGGAGATATTCCTGCACCGGGTGAAATGCTGAAGGGCCCTCACCAATTATTCCAGCCGATCTGCACCCTGCAAAAACCCTTTACGGTTGATGAGCTTCTCCAAACCGTGCAGAGGGCTTTGGTCGGTTACGTTAGTTCTTCTCCCGTTCCCGCACCATTTTCCTAACAGCCATTTTTTTCTTTGGTTCCACTCAACCTTTGGGTAAGAGAGTTCGGGTGGTTAATCGCTGGGAGGCTCGAAGTGCCCTGGAGGTCTCGAACCCCAGGGAACAGTGGTGGGGCGCACCTGCTTGAAAAGGCTTTGGAGGTTAACCTGAGCCGCGCGAATTAACTTGGGATCACCGTGGTGCAGCAGGCTCGTGAGCAAGACGAAGAGATCTTGGTAATCCCGGCTGGTTTGGATAATTCGTTGAAAGAGGGGATCAGGGGAAGAGGTGTCCGGAAGTTCAGGATTCTCTTCGTCAGAGTCATTCCATAATCGCAGTAGGGTCCGAGGGTCATGATGGAGCCAGGACTCAGGCACATTCAAGGATTGGGCAATTAACGCCATAGTGGACAACGGCGGGTCCCAGTTTCCTTTTTGAAAATCCTGTAATTGCGTCAGGGCTACGCCGGTTTGGTGACTAAGGTCGGCCAGAGAGAGTCCTCTGGTTTGACACCACTGACTTAAATGTTGCTGAATGGACATGGTTCGATCATAGGAAAATGTTCCTCAGCCTGTCCATCTCCAATTTTGGCCCGATCCTAGGCGGGTTCACCGGCAATAATCGTGAGGATCAGGATTATGAAGCCACCAGTGCTCTCAAAAACCTTAAAAGATTTGGCGATATCTTACTGGATTAGTCCAAGCCCGGTTGGCCGCCTTCTCCTGGTGGGAAACCCAGATGGGTTGCAGGCCCTGCAGTTTCAAGATGGAGCCCACCCTCTGGACATCCAGCCGTCATGGACACAGTCGCGCGAGCCCTTTGACCCGGTGCTTGAGCAACTGGAGGAATACTTTGACGGTTCCCGAACACGGTTTCAGATCGCATTGAACCTTCAAGGGACTCCCTTTCAATGTCAGGTCTGGAAGGCTCTCCAATCTATTCCCTATGGCAGAACCGTGTCGTATGGGAAAATTGCTCACCAAATCGGCAGCCCAAAGGCCTCACGAGCCGTGGGAGCCGCCAATGGCCGAAATCCCGCCTCTATTATCGTACCGTGCCATCGGGTGATCGGATCTAACGGAAAACTGGTGGGCTATGGCGGGGGACTGCCCATCAAAACCGCTCTATTAGCATTGGAACAGTCGAGGCATTAATCTCCTGTCAGTCCCCACTGCCCCCATTTTCCTCCTGGAACAGGAGCTTAGTTATCATGCTTACCCTTTGTCACGCTACGCTGTCGTGTTGATTGTTGGAAATAGGAATGCGACAGTGGGCATGATCGAAAAGCCGTGCACCTCATTAGCATTCAGCTAAGGCAACATCATTCCCATCACTTTTTTGTTGCACTATTCATTTTGACCTAACCACCTCATTATCGGTCGATGGTTAGGATGAATAAAAGGACGGAGGCTTTTGGGTGGGGACAACGGAAGAATGGGTTTGAGAGGTGGAGGTTTGGATATCCTTGACGTATCGAGTTAACGATTCATGGATGACTGGAAAAGCCAGATGGTTCCAGGGGATGTCGGCTAAAGAAATCAGTTGGACCTCCAGGCTTTCCGGGCCGGGTTTAAAGTTCAGGTTTTGTAAGTGGGCCCGGTAGACCACGTAGACCTGAGAAACGTGTGGAAGGCTAAATATTCCAAAAAGGCGATGAATCCTGATTTCCGCGTGTGCTTCTTCCAGGGTTTCCCGGGTTGCCGCCTCTTCGGTGCTCTCACCTAATTCCATAAATCCAGCCGGGAAGGTCCAGAGCCCTGATCGAGGCTCGATGGCCCGTCGGCATAAAAGAATTTTGTCTTCCCATTCGGGAATGCTGCCTGCGACGATTTTGGGGTTTTCATAATGGATGGTATGGCAGGAGGGACATACGGCTCTGAGGAGGTTCTCACCCAATGGAACTTTTTCTTCAACGACGCTTCCACAATGAGCACAGTATTTGATGTTGTTACGCAAGGTCATCGTTCTGGATTTAGATGGACAGAATGTTGAGCGATATATGTGAGTGGGTTCCACAATCTGAAAGACCTGCATCCTGGGGTCTTTCTTTATGATACTCTTTCTCCCCTGTAATTCAATGGCGTATTTTCAGAGTGGATCCTCTTCTTAATGGGCAGCATATCCCAGTCACATTTTGGAGGAAAGGGGCCCATTTGCCGCCCTGCATTGTGAATCTTCGTATTCCTTTGGTAAGGTTGGCATCTGCATGTGTCTTCTTGCAACCCTGACAAATTTTGGATTGTGTGAGAACTGATTGGAGCGAACGGCATGAGTACGAATGATCGACAAATTATATTTTCTTTGGTGGGAGTGGGCCGTATCCATCCCCCGAAAAAACAGGTCTTGAAAGATATCTACCTGTCATTTTTTTACGGGGCAAAAATCGGGGTTTTGGGATTGAATGGATCGGGAAAGAGTACCCTGCTCAGAATTATTGCCGGCCTGGATACCAACTATATCGGGAAAATTACCTTCTCGAAGGGATATTCCATAGGACTGTTTGAACAAGAGCCCTATTTGGAGCCTGGAAAAACGGTGAGAGAAGTCGTCGAAGAAGGACGGGCCGACGTTGTCAAATTGCTCCGAGATTATGAGGAAATTAGTCAGGCCTTTTCGGGGGATGTAAGCCCTGAAGAAATGGAAAAGTTGCTCGAACGGCAGGGCAGACTGCAAGAGCAAATCGAAGCCGTCAACGGGTGGGAATTGGAGCATCAGTTGGAAATCGCCATGGATGCCCTCCGCTGTCCACCACCGGAGGCCAGAGTTGACCACTTGTCCGGGGGCGAACGTCGGAGGGTGGCTTTGTGCCGGTTGCTGATCCAGGAGCCTGACATCTTGCTGCTTGACGAGCCCACGAACCATTTAGATGCGGAGACGGTGGGATGGTTGGAGCAACACCTTCAGGAATATAAGGGCACGGTGATTGCGGTGACCCATGACCGGTATTTTTTAGACAATGTGGCCGGGTGGATCCTGGAGTTGGACCGTGGGCAAGGGATTCCCTTCCAGGGCAATTATTCTTCCTGGTTGGAGCAGAAACAGGCGAGACTGTCGCAGGAAGAAAAATCCGAGTCGAAACGACAAAAAACGTTGGAACGGGAACTGGAATGGATTCGCATGTCTCCAAAAGGCCGCCAGGCTAAGGGGAAAGCCCGCGTCACGAAATATGAACAATTAGTAAGTGAAGAGCAGAGTCAACACACTGACGATTTGGAAATCTATATTCCTTCCGGCCCGCGTCTTGGCGATGTCGTGGTGGAAGCCACCAATCTCTCGAAGAGCTATGGGGATTCCCTGCTGTTTGATGATCTCTCGTTTTCCTTACCCAAGGGCGGCATTGTTGGGGTGGTTGGGCCAAATGGGGCGGGAAAGTCCACCCTGTTTAAAATTATTGCCGGGTTGGTTAAGCCCGATACGGGCACACTGACTTTGGGTGAAACGGTTACACTGGGCTATGTAGATCAGAGTCGCGAGATTGATGGTAATGTGAATGTCTGGGAATGTATTTCTGATGGAAAAGAAACCGTTACCTTAGGAAAGATGGAAGTGAATTCGCGTGGGTATGTGTCCCGATTTAATTTTTCAGGATCTGATCAACAAAAGCTAGTGAAGGATTTATCAGGTGGGGAACGCAACCGGGTGCATTTAGCCCGCACGCTGAAAGAGGGTGCGAATCTGTTGTTGCTGGATGAGCCGACGAACGATCTGGATGTCAACACGCTGCGGGCTTTAGAGGAGGGATTGAATCATTTCGGAGGATGTGCGGTGATCAGCAGTCATGACCGATGGTTTCTGGATCGTGTGGCCACCCATATATTAGCCTTTGAAGGGAACAGCCAGGTGAGTTGGTATGAAGGCAATTACAGTGAATATGAGGATAATCGAAAAAAGCGATTAGGGAAGGCGGCAGAACGTCCCCATCAAATTCGTTACAGAAAGTTGACCAAGTCCTGATGGAATAAGGATGGCAAGAGAACCTGTCAATATCCCTTCTTCCTCAGAGGAGTCTCCTCCTGTTTCAACATCGATCGGGAGACGTCGTTCCGTCATGATTGCCAGAGTCATGGGGATTCTGTGTGTCGCCATAGGATTTATGCTGGGTATTCATGGATTAGAATATCCTGGCTCTCCCATGCTCCCGACCGCTTTAGGGATGATTGCGACGGGCTTAGTCGCACAAGTGTTTGCATTAGTGAAGGCCTGTTTTGTGGGTTCACAAGGCAAGGAGGATGACTGAATCATCCGGTAGTGCGATGCCTCATCGTCTTGTTGTGAGCCAATTGAATTCATGGGTAGTCCTTATGCTTTGTCTCGCACTCGCAGCCTGTTCACACTGGCGTGATAGCTATTTCGACGATGGTGTGGGGGTGTTAACGCAGTCGGATATCAAAGAGAAGCTGGGAAAACCCCATATGGTTAAAGATCCATTGCTTTCGGACACGACCACATGGACGTACAGGTTTGCCATGTCTGAAAGTGAATTGGATCCGTCCGGAGTCAAAGCCTTGGGTAAGCAGGCTGGAAGCCTGATGGGTGGGGCTGAAGGCGGCCCACGAGAAAAAGTCTTTTGTTTTATGTATGTTTTGACTTTTGATAAAGAGGAGATCTTGCGCCATTGGGAGCGGGAGCTCTGCCAAATTCCCAAACCGCCCGATCCGTTTCAACGGGGACTTTCCGGCTAGGTATCGTTCATTTCACAGAAGTGAGCAAGAGATCCTCACAGTGGTAAGGGGATTTACACAAGTGAATTGATGGGGTCTACAGTATGCCTGTGCATAAAAGCGGAGCGTTTCTTCAGCAATGCTTCTCAGTGCATCCGCTTTGTCTGACTGTTAAGCTTGTTTCTCCCCCGCACACTGTCGGCGTGCTCTGTACGAATTGTCGGATGCGCCATCGTTTAACGCTTCCCCTGGCCCCCGTGGCCAAAGAAGCGAATACCGAAATCACGAGTCATGAGCTCTGTCTGCTTCAAGGGTGTGTCCAGAATCATCCGAATGATGTCCGGGTTAGCCTGGTCCATATCGAACGGTCTGCGGTAGAATTCAGGTGTGGAGCCTGTCAGCGTACCTATGAGTTGGAAGTGGCCCTATTTGAGACCCATCAATCCTGACTGATCTTTTCCTGGAACTCGTTCTTGTTCCTTTTTAACTTTTCACTTAAACGCCCACAGTTGTTCTTCATTTTGGAGCAACTTCTGAGAAGGGTTGAACGGAGCCGAGTCCTGATGAGGATTTTAAACTTGTCTTTCAGTGGTCTCATCCTCGTATAGAATCTGAGAATACTTGTTCTTCTGACTTCGTGTGTTCCTCGCCCATTTGCGATTCTGAGGGGACTCCGTATAAACCGTGAATGATCCTCGTCAATGGTTTTTGGGACTACAGAAGGCATGTGAGAACATGAACTTCCGCAGTTGCGAGGGGATGAGGAGAGGAGAGATTGGACGCATCACAGGCAGCGCCACGCACACGTGGCGCTGCCTCAATTTTTTCCAGAAGCTCTAACGATTGGGTTGAGGGGTGAAGCGTAGATAGGGTTTTACCGCACGATGACCTTTCGGGAACAGTGCGGGGATTTCTGCATCCGTTACGGCTGGCGTGATAATACAATCCTCCCCGTCCTTCCAATTTGCCGGTGTGGCGACTTTATGTTTGGCCGTTAATTGCAGTGAGTCAATGACACGAAGAATTTCGTTGAAATTCCTGCCAGTTGATGCGGGATAGGTGAGGGTTAATTTGACCTTTTTGTCGGGTCCGATCACGAATACCGAGCGAACGGTCATATTATCGAGGGCATTGGGATGGATCATATCATAGAGGGTCGCGACCTTTTTTTCTGGGTCCGCGATAATGGGATACCCTACCGTGCAGTGTTGAGTTTCATTTATGTCTTTGATCCAACCTTTATGGGAGTCGAGAGGATCCACGCTGATCGCCAATACTTTCACGTTGCGTTTTTTAAATTCTTCCGTCATGTTTGCCATGGTTCCCAATTCCG
>JAUIKP010000505.1 GCA_030430725.1 Nitrospiria bacterium | reverse complement strand
CCCTACCCGCCGCGTATGCGAATAGCTATCCCTTTTTGATCAGGCCTGTGGCTCGGGACCACCCATCTGTTTGAAAGCTCCAGGAGCGCCACACCAGACATGCTGTCAAAAATGACAAGAGAAATTCTATTTGTCTGAGAAGGACAGAGCAGATGAAAAGCCGGGGAGTCACATACCTGACACGATGACTAACTAGATAGATGGAGACATATGGCGGATAATTTTTCCCTCCACCATATATACAACTAATTCCGCCACATTCGTGGCATGATCGGCAATCCGTTCAAGGTATTTCGAGATAAATGACAGCCGGATCGCACGCGAGATGGTTTGGGGATTTTCTATCATAAAAGACAGGAGTTCCCGAAAAATTTGTTCATTCAGTTCATCGACATAATCATCCTCTTTGAGGACCTGTCTGGCAAGGACAGAATCCCCCCGCACAAACGCATCTAAGGATTCTCCCACCATTTTGATGGCACGCTCGGCCATACGCGGAATATCGATATACGGTTTCAATTGAGGTTCGGCATGCAACTCGAGAGCACGCTCACAGATATTTTCGGCCAAATCGCTCATGCGCTCTAACTCGGTGGAAATCTTCATGGCGGTCGTGACAAACCGAAGGTCTTTCGCCGCCGGTTGGTGAAGGGCCAACAATTCGAGGCAGAGTTCGTCGATGACCACATCCATCCTATTCACCTGACGATCATTCTGAATGACCTGATTGGCTACGTCATCATCACGATCCACAAGTGCGGTAAGCGCTTGACGAATTTGCCCTTCAACGAGGGCTCCCATGCGCAAAATTCTCTGTCTGAGGTCCGCCAACGAATCATCAAAATGTCGCTTCATCGTGATCCTTTAGTCTGGTCTACCTGAAATCAGCCGAACCGCCCTGTCACATAATCTTCCGTTCGGGTATCGCCCGGATTGGTGAAAATTTTCTTGGTGTCATCGAATTCGATTAATTCCCCTAACAAAAAAAATCCCGTCAAATCAGAGACTCGGGCAGCCTGTTGCATGTTATGTGTCACAATAACGACCGTGAGCCGCTCTTTCAACGTATGAAGAAGCTCTTCGATCCTCCCCGTGGAGATCGGATCCAGTGCTGAACAGGGTTCATCCATCAACAATACCTCTGGATTCACCGCAAGTGCCCTCGCAATACAGAGTCGTTGTTGTTGACCTCCCGACAAGCCCAAGGCGTTGGCATGCAGCCGGTCTTTGACCTCATCCCACAAGCCTGCTCCCTGAAGACTTGTTTCCACGATTTCGTCCAGGATGGCACGTTTGCGGATCTTCTGCAATTGCGGGCCATAGGCCACATTCTGCCAGACGGTTTTCGGAAACGGATTAACTTTCTGAAAGACCATACCAACCCGAGTTCGAAGATCGGTCGCATCGACTTCCGGTCGATTGATATTTTCCTCATCCAGGAGAATGGTTCCTTCGACCCTGGCACCATCGACCAGATCGTTGAGTCGATTGAGGCAGCGCAAGAGGGTGGATTTTCCACAACCCGAAGGTCCGATAAATGCCGTCACTTTATTCGCGGGAATGGTCATATTCACACATTTGAGAGCCTGAACATTTCCGTAGTAAAAGTTCATATCTTGAATAACGATTTTCGCTGGTCCATCCGTTGATGAATGTTGAGCCATTTCGGATTCTACAAACGTCTTTTTCATGGGATCCGTCTGCGTGGTTTCAACCACCAGCCTCCGAGATTTTGGTTCGGATGTCTTGACCACAGACATAGATGGTTTCAATAATTTCTGCTCCATTTCCATAATTGTACCTCATTTAGACCGAAGCACCAGCATACCGCTTTCGCATTCGTGTGCGGAGCGCAATCGCCGTCATGTTCAAAAGAAGGACGACCAGAACCAGGACCAGGGTCGTGACGTAGACCATGGGTTTTGCCGCTTCCACATTAGGGGATTGAAATCCTACATCATAGATATGAAATCCCAAATGCATAAATTTTCGGTCAAGATGGAGAAAAGGAAACTGACTATCAACCGGCAGGGCCGGAGCAAGTTTGACTACGCCGGTCAACATAAGTGGCGCCACCTCCCCCGTAGCCCGGGATACCGCGAGAATCAACCCGGTTAATATTCCCGGCATCGCGCAAGGCAGCACAACACGCATGAGCGATTCAAATTTTGTGGCGCCCAACCCCAACGATCCTTCCCGATATTCTCTGGGAACGGCCGATAAGCCTTCCTCCGTCGCCACAATGACCACCGGAACGGTCATGAGGGCCAACGTGAGCGAAGCCCATAACATTCCCCCTGTCCCAAATGTCGGATTCGGCAACGAGGCGGAAAACAGTAATTGATCAATCGTTCCTCCCACTGCATATACAAAAAACCCCAGGCCGAACACACCAAAGACAATGGACGGAACCCCTGCAAGATTATTCACTGCAATCCGGATCATTCGAGTCAGCAGGCCCTGCCTGGCATATTCCTTTAAATACACGGCAGCCAGGACCCCAAACGGCACCACCACCACACTCATCACCAAGACCATCATGACCGTACCAAAAATGGCGGGAAAGATCCCACCTTCGGTATTCGCTTCCCGTGGCTCTTCGGTTAACACGTTCCAGAAGTTTTCCACATACATCAAAATTTTGTCCGACATCGTCATGGCATTCGGACGCCACGCCTTTACAAGGCCGCCAATCGGAAATGTTTTTTCCTCGCCGGTGACATCTACAAGGGTAAGGCGGTACCGGTTCAGCCGCTCATACAACCCCACCAGGCGTTCGATCTGCTCCTGA
>JAUIKP010000504.1 GCA_030430725.1 Nitrospiria bacterium | reverse complement strand
AACCTGCTTTTGTAAAACCTTCAATTGAGCCAGAAGTCCACCTACCTGTTGATACACATGGGAAGGCAGGATAGGGCCACGAAGACGGACCGGTTGTGGTGGAGGAATATGAGGAAGGTGGGCATGGAGATACGCGAGTTCGGAAATGACCAGGGTTGCTAAATCGTAGACATCATTCGATTGAATATCCGGACGATCTAGGTTCTGAGGGGCCAAGGTTAGCATTTTAATATTGGAGTCCCGGGCGATGCTCCCTAACACCATATAGCAATCAATGAGATGGTCGTAGCTATTCCAAGACTTACGCCCTCGTTCAAGCAGAGGGAGAGGAGCCGGGGCGGGAGCGTTAGGGAATTCATGCAAAAGCTGTGTGGTGTATTCGATGCCCAGACCCACCAATTCTGCGGCATCTTTTGGAGAAAACTGGTGCATCAATAAAAGATTGAGTTGGGTGTTCGCCAATCCAATAAGAAAAAAGACTTGATTGGGAGTCGTTTCAGCATTGGCCAAGGCTTCACTGTTCGTCAGGGGAAGCCCGAGTTGTCGCTTAAGAGACAGGATTCGGTGCAGAGAGGAATCGATCTTTTTCCAGACATGATAGGGACGGATATCGACCGGATCCTCTTCTGTTCCACCGACCTCCGATTCCTCGGTGAGTTCCGCGACCAACCTGGCCACTTTTTGATTAAGGGTTTTGGCTTGAAAGAACACTTCGTGCGGAGTCGCATTTTCTACCAGGAGGCCAATTTCGCGACTTTTGGGTTTCCCCATTTCAAACCGGAGGTCATCCAGTTCTTTCCGAACCAATTCCACACGTGCGAACACGTCAGCGGGGGTGATGGATTCAATAGAAAGTTCATGCCCGCTCACGGGAGGAGGAGTGGTGATGGTCTTGGTCATTCCAAGACTTGCCATTGGAAAACTGATACAAACTGCCACGATCAATCCCACTTTGAAAATGTATAATGACCGAATAGAGGAATACATGAGTTGTCACCTTTTGTGAAAGCCCCGATCTTTCCCGTCGAGCCTGCTTAAGGGAGTCACTGGGCTGCAGTTGTCCATGTTGCTTTTCGTAAATGGCTTGTCTTCTTTGAACACGCTCATTCCACCATTAGCAGCACTCCCTCCCGGAATCAGTTCTGTTCGGATCATAATGTCCCAATCAAATACCTTCGAGTGTTTCCACCTGGGGTCAGACCGTACAACCAATACCTGCGGGAGCACACAACGTCAGACGGCTCGATTCTCAGCAAAAAAACCATAGACACTGCCCGCAAACCTCTGATGTCAACCACCCCTTTTGGAAAACGCTGCGGGGGAACTGAGTATGATGCGCCTCAAGGTTCCTTCTCCTAACCGCCGATCAAGTCCTCTATACAGAAAAAATCCCATAAAGGCCAGCCCGATGCACAAAACCTTAGCGAAAATGAGAGGAAGATCCTTATGTTCCCACACGAGCATAACAGCCGCACCCAATCGACCACTCTCCCGAAACGCATGAAACATTTTTTCCGCAAACAACACCAGGAAGGTGCAGCCACTATACACCATGGTTCGATACAGAACGGTCGCGCCAAGCGAATGATGAGCATCGAACCTGGTGCCTGCTCGAGTTTTACCCAACAAGACCACAATCTTTGCAACAATCAGTGCGCTGATCAGGGCCTTAGAGAAAGCATGGAACTCAATGTTATAACCTTCCAACATCAATTTCGTCAGGGTAAGGATGATGCCGAAACAGAAGAAAAAATACAGGGTCACTAAACCGACTTCTTTCAGTTCATGCTTGACGGTTGAAAATATCCCCATGAATTGTTCTCCGGGTAAGGATGTCTCATATATGTTCAGCAGGTTCAAGTTACTTGTCCGCTATCACAGGGTGTTCATCAGAAATGTCCGAATAACCAGTACCGTTGAAGGTTGTGTGTTCGGCAGCACCAAACCGCCACGGCTATTCTAGAGTGAATCTTTTCCCACAACGCAGGATCAAGACTGCCGACCGCAGATCAGGAATGGGAGCCGGGCTGGTTGTTTAGGAGAAGAGCTTTAATCGATTCGGCAATCTCGCGACTGAGATCCTCCAGGTTCTGACTCATGGCCGCGACCAATCCTTCATAATCCTGGCTGGTCGGATGATGGGTCACATGCGTTTTTTGGGTGGTGAGCACGGTTTGTCCATCGTGACCCACCAGGCTCCACCGAACGACCAATTCCGCCTCCCCGCCCATGGTGGCATCAAACTGCAGGACATCCACAACAATCTGGAAATCCAATGGTGATGAACTCCTCCACGGATACTGCCGAATTCGATCTGTTGAAAGAAGGACAGAAAAATTTTCGGCCAAGACGTGAGACACATTCTCACTCAATGGCTCAGCCCATTTATGAAATTCTGCCAGTTCGACTTCATGGGCACTCGTTTTGGTTACAATCTGCGGCCGGTCCAAATATTTGGGAAGAGTGACAGGCCCTAGGCCAAATGTCAGGCTTCCGGGCGTCGTGTCCGATACGCCGGAGACCGAGGCAGGCGAGACAGCTCGCAATAAATAGAAATGAGAAGGCTGGCTCGTCCCACAGCCGAAAAAGTTCAGCACGCATAGACACGCAACGCCGAAACGAAACCCGTTCATGATCCTGTTCATGTCCACCTCTTTATTGTTTCCCTTTGACCAATGCCTCGGGATGTTGTTCAAGATAATCGGCCAAAACCCGGATCGAGCGGGCGGCAGCAGACAGCTCCTTCAAGGCACTATTCATATTCACCGCTGCGGGTGAATTGGGATCAGCAACCTCTAAGGTTTTCCGGACGGT
>JAUIKP010000027.1 GCA_030430725.1 Nitrospiria bacterium | reverse complement strand
GGGCTATGTTCCCGATCCTAAGCTACTGGCAGACCGCCTTAATGTGCGTGAACGAGATGTTGTGGAAATGGATCAACGTTTAGGAAGTTGGGAACTTTCCCTTGATCAGCCAATGACCCCGGAGGGAGAGGGCACATTTCATGAACTTCTTCCATCTACTCAAATTCCTATTGATGACCAGCTGGCTAACACACAGCTGCGCCTCCTCTTCCGAAAAAAATTAGCAGAATTTGCACAAACACTGTCAGAGCGAGAGGAGGACATTCTTCGCAATCGACTCCTATCCGAATCTCCAGTAACCCTAGAAGACTTAGGAAGAAAATATATGATTACCAAAGAGCGGACTCGTCAACTGGAGGCTAAAATAATTAAGAAATTGCGAGAGCTTATGAAAAAAGATATTCAGGACTTTGAACATCTCAGCAATTAATACTGTAAGCTTATATACGTACAAAAAATCGTATCTCTCAACATTGAGGATTGCCTTCTTTCTTAGAAGGATGTACCTCAGGCTCCCAGCCAAATTATAAATCTTATCTCTATCCCTCTTGACTTCATTTCAACCGGACTTATCTTTCCACCCAAGTTACAAGTTTGTGGAAGTTCAAAAAGGTGTGCGTCATCACTAAAAGTTAGTACTCACTATTTCATTATTCAATCAGCAACAATTAAAGAAGGAGGCAGAAATGGCAGCCACAAAAGAGAAGGAAAAGAAGGAAGCCAAAGAGGGAAGCAGCGCGAAGGGATTCCGCCCTTTAGGAGATCGAGTGTTCGTAACGTATACCGAAGAATTAGAGCGGACAGCAGGCGGAATCTACGTGCCGGATTCAGCTCGCGAAAAACCACAAAGAGGTACCATTGAAGCTGCCGGGCCTGATGTTGAAAATGTGAAAGTGGGCGACCAAGTTTTGTTTGACAAGTATTCTGGGACCAAAATTAAGGTTGAAAACGATGACTGTTTAATTTTAAAAGAAGAAGATATTTTGGGCGTCTTCGATAATTAACACCACCATCAAATTCAAACTCCCTTTTTCAAGTGGCATTCCACATTATTAAAATATGTTTTTAAAGGAGGATATGTATGGCTAAGCAGTTGCAATACAGTGAAAAGGCACGTGCGTCTATTTTGAGTGGGGTAAATCAATTAGCTGATGCGGTGAAAGCGACATTGGGGCCAAAAGGCCGGAATGCGATTCTCGACAAAAAATTTGGCGCCCCAACCATCACCAAGGATGGCGTGACGGTAGCCAAGGAGATCGAGTTAAAGAATCCGTATGAAAACATGGGTGCGCAACTGGTTCGGGAAGTGGCAAGTAAGACTAGTGATACCGCTGGTGATGGGACCACGACTGCGACAGTATTGGCACAGGCCATTTACCGTGAAGGAGTCAAAAATATCACCGCAGGCGCCAATCCGATGGAGCTTAAACGGGGAATTGATAAAGCTGTTGAAGTCGCGATTGAAGAATTGAAAAAATTCAGTAAGCCCTGCCAGACTAAAAAAGAAATTTCACAAATTGGTCAAATCTCCGCCAATAACGATCACACCATTGGGGATCTTATTGCGGAGGCAATGGATAAAGTTGGAAAAGATGGCGTCATCACCGTAGAAGAAGCCAAGTCCATGTCAACCTCATTAGACGTGGTCGAAGGAATGCAGTTTGACCGCGGATACATCTCTCCCTATTTTGTGACTAATGCGGATCGCATGGAAGCTTCATTGGAAGACGCCTTCTTACTGATTGTGGAAAAGAAAATTAGCGCAATGAAAGACCTCCTCCCTATTCTTGAGCAAGTTGCGAAAATGGGAAAACCGTTGGTCATTATTGCGGAGGATGTCGAAGGCGAAGCTCTGGCAACTCTGGTGGTCAATAAACTTCGTGGCACATTGAATGTGGCAGCCGTCAAGGCTCCTGGCTTTGGTGATAGACGAAAAGCCATGTTGGAGGATATTGCTACTCTGACGGGCGGACAAGTGATTTCTGAAGAAGTGGGCCTCAAACTCGAAAGTGTGAAGCTGACGGACCTCGGTCGGGCCAAACGGGTGAACATTGACAAGGACAATACCACGATCGTGGAAGGAGCTGGAGATCCCAAACGGATTGAAGGTCGTGTCAAGCAAATTAAAACACAGGTTGAGGAAACCACATCCGATTATGATCGGGAAAAATTGCAAGAACGATTGGCGAAAATGGTTGGTGGCGTTGCTGTAATTAATGTCGGCGCCGCAACTGAAACGGAAATGAAGGAAAAGAAAGCCCGTGTGGAAGATGCACTTCATGCGACGAAAGCCGCAGTGGAGGAAGGTATTGTTCCTGGCGGAGGCGTGGCTCTCCTTCGTTGCGTCCCAGCTTTGGATAAAATGAAATTAGACCACGATCAACAAGTCGGCGTGAATATCGTCAAGCGTGCCCTGGAAGAACCCATTCGACAAATTTCCATCAATGCCGGCTCCGAGGGCTCCATCATTGTGGAAAAAGTTCGGCTTGAATCCACAAATCGCGGGTACAATGCTGGCACTGGGGAATTCGTGGACATGGTTGAGGCCGGTGTGATTGATCCGACCAAGGTGGCACGTTGCGCGTTGCAAAACGCGGCTAGTGTTTCGGCACTCATGCTAACCACCGAAGTTATGATCACCGAAATCCCAGAAGCGAAATCAGAAGGTGCTGGGATGCCTGGCGCCCATGACCATGGCATGGGTGGTATGGGTGGAATGGGCGGGTTCTAAAATCCGGCTCACGAATAAAGTGAAAACCCCCCGGAGGATTCCATCCGTCGGGGGGTTTTCTATTTCTAAATCCTTAATTCCTATGCCGATCAGACCGTAGACTTCATGCGAAACAAAGCACCCTACGAACCAGTTAATAGAAACCCTGGATAAGTAGATAGGTTTTTGACAGATTATTTGGGTAATATGGTATAAGGAAATTCATCTTTATGAGAGTTATCTATTGTCCAAATTTAAGCTAACGATGAATTTCAACTCAATCCCCATCAAAGTAAAAAAAGTAAGAATTGGTCAAATAAAAGCGAGTCGGTTATTGATAGGGGCATTGGTGGTTTTTCTCATAATCGAAAACGGTTTATGGGGAATTATCAATAAAGGGGAAGCAGCCGATTACCAATCACGAACAGAAGCAAATTGTACGATTGGAATGGTAGAAGGGGATGCAAAGGCTGAATGCCAGGTTCCAATTCCCAATGGCTGTGCCGTGGCCCAGTTTCCTGGATACCCAGAACCATGGGCCGATATTTCCAAAGGAGGGGGAACCATCTGTCAATTTGACGAGAAACAAACCGACTGGAAAACTTCAATTGTCGGATCATGCCAAGCTTGCACCACCGAACAATGTACAGGAAGATTTATCGTGATGTTTAATTGTGCGGACAATGTTCCTCCTGCTAATCAGGGAATTCCTGCGCAAAAGTAAAACTCGTTCTGATCCTGAGTAGGAGGAGTAGTGCTCATGTCTACTCAGTCGATTCTGGCCAATGCAATCAAAGAAGAAGCCCGCCGATTAGGTTTTGATGCCGTAGGGATTGCTCGTCTGCCACCTCCTCAGCCCACCCTACCCTTCCCTCCGGCTCACAATACGCTTGCCCATGCAGAGGAATCGATTACTTGGCAGTTATTGGGACGCCTAAAAAAATGGCTGGACTTGCGCTTTCATGGAACTATGGAATGGTTAGCCAAGAATCCTAAACGCCGCTCGAACCCAGAAGAAGTTCTTCCAGGCTGTCAATCCCTGGTAGTTGTGGGGATGAACTATTACACCGATCATACTCCGGATGAGTCAAAAGCTGCGGGACGAATAGCCCGATATGCCTGGGGGAGGGACTATCACGGGTTCATGAAGGACCGACTGAGGCAGTTAGAAAATTTTCTTCACTCACACATACCGGAAATTCAGACCCGAAGTTATGTGGATACCGGGCCAATCATGGAAAAACCGTGGGCCCAAGAGGCCGGTATTGGCTGGATCGGCAAGCACACCAACATTGTTTCCACCGAATTTGGGTCTTGGCTGTTGCTCGGAGAAATTCTAACGACCCTACCGTTGGATTGTGACGAACCCGCCATGGATTTATGTGGAACATGCACGCTCTGTATTCAGGCTTGTCCCACTGGAGCCATCGTTGAACCCTATCTCCTTGATGCGGAACGATGCATCTCATACTTGACGATTGAATACCGTGGTAGTGGAGATGACCTCCCAGCCGAGCTAAGAAAAAAAATAGGCAATAGGATTTTCGGCTGTGACGATTGTTTGGATATTTGTCCTTTTAACGTGAATGCCAAAGCCACTAGGGAGCCAGGATTTCAACCAGTTCCATGGACATTACATCCCCAATTGCCTGAATTGGCTAATCTGACAAAAGATGAATTCCAAGCACTAACGATAGAGAGCCCCTTGCGCCGACCTAAGCATGAGGGCTTTATCCGGAATATACAGATTGGTCTCGATAATCAGTCTCCAAGGATTCCTTTACCGTAATTCGACCACGGTTACGCCGTCTCCTCCCTCGGCTGGATCACCAGGCCGAAAGCTTTGAACATAGGGAGAAGATTGACAAAAAGTTCGAATTCCTGTTTTGAGTGCGCCAGAACCTCGGCCATGGATGACTTTAAGATATTTGGCCTGGGCCACCATGGCATGGTCTAGGGCCGCAAGTGTCATCTCTATCGCATCGTCCAGACGTAACCCACGAATTACCAGTTCATGTTGATATTGCCCAGTTGCCTGATTGGAGGTTGGGTGGCTCGTTCTTGTGGAAATTGTGGAGAGAGGTCGTTTCCAACTGAATTGTTGTGGCCCTGACAAGTTTTCTTTGCTGGAAGAAACTGTTGCTCGCCGCACGGCTGAGGGTGCAGTTTTAATTGTTTGAGTTCCCACACGAATGGATACCAGCTTTTTCCCCTCAAGGCATTCCTGTAAGATCCCAATCGTACCCAATGGATCAATTTCCACAAGATCACCTTCGTGGGGAGGTTCAGATGATTCCAGGAAATTATCGGGGAGGCGAGAGATCATTTCTTGATTGACCAAACCAATGGTTTGCTGGATAGATCGAGCCTTCGAAAGAGTTTTGTCCGTCTTTAAATCATTGATGATTTGATTAAGTTGCCGTTGTGCTTTAGAAAATTCTTGTTGCCACTGCTTCCGATATCGTTGCCGATCTTCTCGTTTCTGCGACTGCAATTGGTTCCGAGTAACTTCCGCTTCATCAAACAAGTGTTGTGCTTCTTGACGAAGGTATGCGGCCTGTTCACATTCACGTTTCAATTCTGTATGTGTGCTCTGCAAAATTCTGAAGATGGCATCAAGATCGTATTCTTGTTTTTGGATCAAAAGTTGGGCAGATTGAATGATTGTAGAATCCAACCCCAGCCGTTCCGCAATCTCCAAAGCTGAAGACCCCCCAGGAATTCCATCTATGAGGCGGTATGTTGGAGCGAGAGTACCCATATCGAATTCATGACTGGCATTCCGAACATGAGGATTTCGAAAAGCAAGGGTTTTCAAAGTGGGATAATGGGTGGTCGCTATAATCGTACAGCCTAATTGGCAAAGACGGGTCAAGAGGGCTTCAGCTAAAGCCGCGCCCTCTATGGGATCTGTCGAGCTACCTACTTCGTCCAGGAGTACAAGAGCATCCCTATTCGCTGGTTTTCCTGACAATCCGATATTTTGCAATAAGGCGATCATATTGAGAATATGGCCAGAAAAGCTGGATACATCTTTACTCAGATTTTGAGAATCTCCGATATCCGCATATATCTGCCCAAACAATGGCATTTTAGAATCAGGGCCACAAGGCGGGAGAAGTCCAACTTTTACCATCATTGCGAATAGTCCAACCAGTTTCAGTGATACCGTCTTTCCACCCGCATTTGGTCCAGAAATGATGAGAACTGAGGTCTCGCCCTCAAGTCGAATTGAGTTGGGAATGACCTGTCCCTTAGTCTGTCCCTTAGTCAATGCCAGGAGGGGATGCCTGGCCTGTTCCAGATCAATACAATGTTCTTGGTTAAGGTGAATGGGAGAGCCATTCGTTTTAATACTTAAGCGTGCTTTGGCCATGAGGCAATCGAGATTAGCCAAGAAGGACAAATTTTCACGGATAGCCCAAACCTGTTCTGCGACACGGCTGGACAAATCCTGCAGTATATGCCGTTCTTCCTGAGCCAGCTGCAAGTCCGCAAATTTAATAGAATTATTTAATTCGATTAGATGACGGGGTTCAATAAACACCGTTGCTCCACTACCGGAAATGTCATGGACAATCCCGTCAATCACGTGTTGTCGTTCGGCTTTTATCGGAATCACACATCGATTTTCCCGTTCTGCAAAGTACTGTCCTTGAAGAAGGTCCTCATATTCTTGAGAAGCCAGTATCCCTTCCAACTGTCGTCGCATCGTTTGACGAAGTTCCTGACTTTTTCGTGTCAACTGATAAAGCTCAGGACTCGCAGAGTCTCGCAGATGCCCGTTTAGATCAATGCACGAATCAATAATTTGCTTGATCCACATCAGATCTTGAAGGATCAAAAAACGAGCTCTGATGATTGGAAACGAGGGGCCATGAATCTCCAAGAAGTGTTTGATCGTATGACTCAGGCCTACAACCAAAGCAATATCTCGCAGATCCGACCCGTCCAGAATCCCTCCTTTTTCAGCCCGTGCCAGAACATTTCGAATATCGGGAAAGGCCAAGAAAGGCAAAGGATGTGTGCCTTCGAGAATATCAACCATTTCTTTGGTTTCCTGTTGTAAAATACGTGCAGTCTGAAGATCAGAGGTGAAGGCGAGCCCACGACAGCAGGCCGCTCCCATCGTGGAGGCGGCTTCATTGGCAAGACAATCGATTAGAACGGGCCATTCCAAAACCTGTTCTGTGTGGGGATCCATGGAAGACATCATTACAGGAGGTTAGTGTAAAAAGACCTTCTTGTCGGCACAAGCATGGGAATTAACAGCAGGGTTTTTAAGAAAAAGATGAACAAGAATGTACTGGAAGGATATAAAAGCGAAGAGTCCCTGGCAAGTTATGCACTACAAACGAGAAGAATAACCGAGAGACCTGGGCTCTCTATTTTTTTATAGAATCAACGGAAAGCTTGAGATCCTCAATAGCCTTTTGAATGTTTTCTTTGATGTCCTGCCAAGCAGTTTCACTATTGTCACGAAGTTGCTCGATACGAGGAATGAGCGTATCTTGTTGCTTTTTGAAAATATCGAGTTGGGCTTGAAGTTTGGCTCGGGTTTTTTCTTGTAGCTCGATGCTTTGATCCCGGAGTTTCTGTATTTGTATTTCTAAATCGGTAATTTGTTTATTCAGGCTCTCTGTGGATAAATCGTCTACCCTTGCTGTCCCCGGTCCTGTTTTCTTGCCAGCGGGATCCTCTGCCGAAACAATTGGCACACCGATTCCCAGGAATAGACACGCAAGAATGCATCCACTTCCCAGCCTAAAAGCGGCCCCTCTCGTTTTTTGCAAAAAAGTTTGTTGCATATTGAATCCTTTCTTCCAAAAACCTCGTTTTCTCGCCAGCTCAAATTTGATGATCCTCATGGTCATCAAGACAACGGAGGTTTTACAACAATTTGATGGAACGTCATGATACCTTGCTCCAATGACAAACTTATCTTAAAATGCCCTCCCGTAAAAAAAGGATTCATATGACTCAAGAAGACGCTCGCGCCTATCTCAACTATCTCCTCACCCTCCATCTACGCCAAGAGGAAGCCTTTGGTCCGTTAGGTTTAGCATTTATAAAGGAAAACGATCTGAACAAATTATCCCTCCTCCCTGAGGAACAGTTTAATTTGTTGATGGCCATAGCCACGGTCTTTTCTGCCGAGCCCAAACGTTACACCACCAAATTAGAATTACTGCAAAAAGCCTACCACCTTCTGCCGCAAACACACTATAACGATCCCGAATTAGAGCGGGATCTTAAGCATTTGATCAGAAAAACTCAGAGTGATCTTCATTGTTACAATGAAGCGATGAAGGTTGCCCGCGCACAATCTCCAGATCGACAAAACTTAATTGTCGAAAGCGATATTCCCGAATATTTTCTCGTAACGGCACAAAAGCACGCCTCGGCCTATTATCAGGAAAAATACCGATTAACCAAAGAGGCAAAAACTGCCCAGCATTTTGGCGGAGCGGTGAAAAAATTCGAACCGGATAATCTTGCGATCCATAAAGAATTTCCCGGTGCCTGCGCTCCATTTATCAATGCCAGGACTAATGCGTTTCATATTGTCTTGCCTTTTGACTTAAAAATCAGTCGAAGTCCAGAAGATCCGTTGGAAGCTGGGATCCGAATTTTTTATGGAAAAATAGGCTATTCATTTCCCTTACGCTATGAGATGGGGAAATTATGCAGTTACCATGATGGTCAAGTACTGGATGTGGATCTTCATGATCCGAATCTTATCTTTTTCTCTGTATCGGCTATTAAGGACCCAGAGTTTATCACCCAAGCCTCGCAAAGCGATCCCTCTATCCCACCAGAACTGGTCTATCCCATGGCCGTGTTAGAACACACCGGTAGTTTAGGGCCATTTATTCAGGTCAGTTGTAACATCAAGGTGTGGTTTGATGCCTCTATGGTTTCACTCCTCATTCAAGGTGCGCCCGACCTACCCGATTATGGATTGCAAGGCGGAGCGGGACTCATGACCAGAACATACGCTTCCGATAAAGTTGAATCATATGTGCACAATTTATCTCAACCCTGGCAAGAAGGCTTGAGCTTTAATTTCGTTAATCTCCATCTTCAATTAAGCCGTGGCGTTGACAGTGCAGTTGTACCCTTTGGAACACCGATTTTTTCAGTATATCCGGTGTTCAACCGACAGAGCTACCGCTTTGTCAACCGCCGAACAATGGACCAAGCTCCATAGGGATCCATGGCCATCTGGGGGATCAATACCGCCTCCCCAAGGTCATCCAACACAAAAAAAGAATCTCCTTTCACCCTGCAGAGGGGGAACGTGTAATGAATAGGGATATTCCAGTTGGAGGGATTTGCCTTATCCTGACTTTCCTGCTTATGGCTGGATGTGCAGGGGGTAAATCCCAAACCGAGCCGATGATTTCTAAAGGGGTTCAACGGGGAGTGGCTTCCTGGTATGGCCCAAGTTTTCATGGCAATCCGACTGCGAACGGTGAACCCTACGACATGTGGGCACTCACTCCCGCACATCGTTCCCTACCCTTTGGAACACGGGTCCTCGTTCAAAGTATCGATACAGGGAAATCCGTGACTGTTCGCATCAATGATCGTGGGGCTTTTATTCCGGGTCGGATCATTGATCTGTCCTATGGAGCTGCCCGGGAGCTGGCCATGATTGAAAGAGGAACGGAGAATGTCAGCTTAACGGTCCTTGAATCCAACGACACAACTTCCGGCCGTATGTCCCAGAGGGGGTCTGATAGTTACTGGGTGCAGGTAGGCTCTTTCACGACTTTAACTCAGGCGGTCGCCTTGCGTGAACGACTGGCCAACCACTATCCCAATATGCGGTTGACGACGGTGGACCTTCCATCTGGACAATGGCATCGTGTTCAGGTTGGAACATTCTTCTCTCGAGAAAAGGCAAAAATCGTGGCGCTAGAGCTGGAAAAACAGTTCGATCTCGCTCCTCTTCTGAATCAGGGTAACTGACTGAAATAAAAGAGCTAATTTGAGAATTCATCCAGTATAATTGCCTTAAACCGATGCCCTATGGTACGTTGGACCTTATCAAGCAGTCAGGGCTCAAAACCTCTCATAAAGAATGAGACTTTTGGCCTTATTATGAATCCCTCTCAAACTCTTCTGATACCAACTTCCTACAAGACCGGACTACCAGATCTTGCAGCTTACTCTGCTGTAACGACACATTTTTGTCACGTCGGAGCTCGTTAAGCCCTCTATGGATTTTATCGCCGTCCTTATTTGTCTAGGACTTTCCGCTTTTTTCTCTGGGGCCGAGATTGCCTTTTTTTCAATAACGGAAAGCCGCCTCAAAACCCTGTCCGATGAAGGTCAAAAAGGGGCAAAGCTTGCCCTGAAATTACGGTCAAATCCACAACGCCTTCTTTCGACAATTCTGATTGGAAATAATTTGGTCAACATTATGGCCGCTTCCATGGCAACTTTGATTGCCATCCGCTTGTTTGGATCTGAAGCCGTCGCGGTCGCAACCGGTCTATTAACTTTTATGGTCCTGTTATTCGGTGAAATTGTCCCGAAAACGCTTTGTGCCAAATATTCTGAAACGGCCGTGCAATTACTGGCATATCCCATTTATCTCCTAGAACAATTATTTTTTCCCTTTCTCTATTTCTTGGAACCGTTTATTTTAAAACTCACAGGTGGTCGGGGGTTAACCGTTCCGTTTATCACGGAAGAAGAACTCAAGATCATGCTCGATGCCGGAGGAAAAGCCGGGGTCCTGGAGACAGATGAAGTGAAAATGATTAAAAATGTTTTTGATTTTAATGATGTGACAGCTGAAGATGCGATGACTCCCAGAATATATATGTTCGCCCTCGATGGCAATCAAACACTTGGAGAAGCACGGGAGGAGTTATTTAAAGCCAAATATTCACGGATTCCCATCTACGAAGGAAATGCGGATAACATCACCGCAATTCTCTATCGCAATCATGCCCTGATGGAACTGGCTCAAAGTCATACAAGTCTAACACTCAAATCATTAGCGAAACCGGCATTATTCATCCCCTCGACCAAAACGGCTGATGATTTATTAAGACAATTCCAACAAGAAAAGCGGCATATTGCAATTGTAGTCAATGAATTTGGGGGAGTGATGGGTTTAATAACTGTTGAAGACCTCCTTGAAGAAGTGGTGGGAGAGATTCTGGATGAAGGCGATCTCAGCGAAGAATGGATACGCCGGACGGGAAAAAATCAAATATTAGTGGATGGGCGAACCGAGGTTCGCCGCATCAATGAATTTCTTAAGGTCGAACTAGACGAAGAGCAAAATACGATTAGCGGACTTATCCTCGAAGAATTAGGCCATATCCCTGCTGTCGGGGAGAAGGTTCAAACGGACAATTGCCTTTTAATTGTCCAAGAAGCTGATGAACGCTCTATCAAAGGTGTCCAGATCATCAAAGAAGAACCTGTTCCCGAAACACCTCCCACCGAACCAACGACGGTGTCTTCCGAATCCTAACAAAAACGTCTCGGTTGTGTAATTTTTCCTGCGTATATGATTAACATCGTCTCCCCTACTCACTCCCAACCCAGAAATTGATCTGACCCTTTTCTCCAAGCTACTCTCAGTTCATGATGAGATAAAATCTCCTAATGATTATTTGATAGAACCTTTGTCAGTGGATGATGAAGGGAGAACATTCCCGGATTGAATCAATTGGTTAAAGTCATTTTCATTTAAAATCTGTATTCCTAATGTAGTGGCACTATCATATTTAGAGCCGGGGTCTTCGCCGGCAATAAGGTAATCTGTCTGTTTACTGACGCTGGAAGTGACACGCCCACCTAACTCTTCAATTTTCCGTTTCGCCTCCTGACGGGAAAAACCTTTCAACGTTCCGGTTAGCACGAAAATCTTCCCTTTGAGCGGTTGAGCAAAAGGCTCTGACACACTTGCTTCCTGTTGTACCCGAACTCCCAATGACTCCATACGTTGCCAAACCTTCACGTTACGGGATTCTTGAAAAAAATGAGTCACGCTTGCAGCAATCTCTGGTCCGATATCACGGATTTGCAAAAGATCCTCTTCGGTAGCCTTCTTCAAATTGTCGAGCGAAACAAACTTTTGAGCCAAAACTCTGGCGATATGCGTTCCCACATGGCGGATGCCGAGGCCAATCAGAAGGGACACGAAAGGAACGTCCTTACTTTTTTGAATTTCTTCAAACAGTTGCCTCGCGGATTTATCCGCAAAACCCTCCAATTGAAGAAAATCGTCAACACCTAATGAATACAGATCGGACAAATCCTTGACGAAGCCCTTGTCGACCAACTGTGCTACCGTTTTTTTTCCAAGCCCTTCAATATTCAAGGCACCTTTTGACGCAAAATGTTCAAGCGATCCCTTCAGTTGTGCTGAACAGACCGTTTGGCCCGTACAATACAGAATCGGCCCTTCCTGAATGGTATGGGACTGGCAAACCGGACAGGTGTTTGGCGGCTGAAAAGGTGACCCACGCTGTTCACCGGACACGGGCACCCGTTCCACCACATCCGGAATGACGTCCCCTGCCCGCTCGACTTTTACGGTATCACCCACCCGCACATCTTTACGGATCACTTCCTCCACGTTATGCAACGAGGCCCGACTTACCGTCACCCCACCGATATCCACCGGATCCAATAAGGCAATGGGAGTGAGCGCCCCAGTTCGACCGACGGACATGGCAATCCCCTGAACCTTGGTCAGTTCTTTTCTTGGAGGAAATTTGAAGGCAATGGCCCATCGGGGACTACGTGACTTTTCGCCAAGAGCCTTTTGCCAATCGAAACGGTCAATTTTAATGACAATGCCGTCAATTTCGAACGGCAAGACACCCCGTTGTTCAAACATTTCCCGATGAAAATCCAGAGCTTCCTGGATAGAGGGGCAGTGCCGGCGAAAGTGAGGAATGGGCAATCCCCATGCCTCAAGGCGCGTGACGGCTTCAAAATGGGTGTTGGGCCTGCCTGGCCCCAAGCTCATGAAATCGTAACAGATAATAGTCAGTGGGCGGGTAGCGGTGATGGCCGGATCTAATTGACGTAATGTTCCGGATGACGCATTGCGCGGATTGGCAAAGGGTTCTTCTCCTTGTTCGGTCAAGCGTCGATTCAATGCGTGAAAATCCGGGAGCTTCATGAAAACTTCACCCCGCACCACCACATGGGAGGGAACAGTCCCGCCTTCACTCAACTGTAATGGCAAGGCCCGTATGGTACGAAGATTATGTGTCACGTCCTCCCCTATTACGCCATTTCCTCTCGTAGCCCCTCGCACAAATATGCCATGGTCGTAAGTGAGGGCAACAGATAATCCATCGTATTTGGGTTCAGCCGAATAGCTCGGCTGTTTTATGTCTAATTCCCGTCGAACCCGTTGATCGAACGCCAATACGCGCTCTTCATCCATTTCCGAGTCCAAACTAAGAAGAGGAAATTCGTGGGTAATTTTACTGAATTGGGCAAGTGGCAAACCCCCGACCCGCTGGGTTGGCGAATCGGGTGTCCTAAGGTCCGGATATTGGCTTTCTAGGACTTGCAGTTCACGAAAGAGCTGGTCATATTCCGTATCAGAAATTTCCGGTCGGCTTCGAACATAATACAGTTCATCATGTCGACGGATAGCGTGTTTTAACTTTTCAAGCTTCCGTTGAACCGTTAAGGATGAAGCCGCATAAGATTGAGGATTCTTGGAAGAATCCTCTCCTCCTGCCTCGTCAGGATGATTCTCGAATAAATCTGGCTGCATAACTTCGGATTTCGTGCCCATTTAACACATGAAATTGCCGTAGACGAGCAATCGTTTGCCCTGAAAACCGATGCAAGGGAATGGGGAGAAGCTTCCGGCCGAAGCGACGGGCCAATTTTCGCCAGGCCCAACTCAGCGGAACCGGAGAGACGACAGCCACAATGGGTTCTTGTGAATGGGCGCAGGCTCCCGCAAGCAATCGTTCTTCGAGCGAAGTCGCAAAATCGAATAGAGGATTTTCCCATATATCAGGGATCAGACGTGGCGGATACAGGAAAAGCGCCCCTCCATAACATGCCTGTCCGATTCCTGGTCCGACCATGTTCGGCGCAAAGGGAGTCGCGTAAAAGCTGAGAGTGGATTCTTCTTGATGTTCGGCATACCAGGTCGTTTGCCAGGAAAACCTCAGAGGATCAGCCGGCACCTCAAAGAAAAAAACCAACGATTCAATGGTTCCGCGTACGGGAGGAACCACTTTGACATGAATATCGCGCACGGATCGTTGTGGGGTAACAGCCCAATGGCGCAAGGTCGCCCGCAGATCAATTCCATCTTCCAGCGAATTATTGAATCGTTCAATCTTCCCTAAATCCGCTCCCAAAACCTGTCGACTATGCTGTCGAACATGCGCCGCAAAGGATTCAATGCGCTGATCTTCCGGAGGCCAGGAACACTGGCGGTAGGGATTCCATTGTTGAGTCCAAGATTGTGTTTTGGGCCTTGAAGGATCGGGCCGGAGGGTGACACGGCGCCAGACCAAAGGGTCTCCTTGCAGCCGATTTACAGCCGGAAGAATGTGGCCACCAGGATCTTGGAGTTCGCCAATTCCCATCAACACACTAGGTCTGGCATCCAATCCGGATGATTGCGTTTGGTAGTCATAGGTTTTGGCGGTTTCCAACAATCTAAGGGCAAATTCATCCCCAGCCACTTGTTTGGCAGCTAGGACCAAGGTATACAAATCCGGTTTAAGCCGATGGTCGAGAAGGGTCAGGTTCCGCACATATTGAAAATAGCGTTGCAATAATTGCGGGGTGACCCAATTAGTTTCGTGCGCAATGGTCGTGGAACGAGAGGTCAGCCATCGGGCCCGTGCTTCCAGAACCAGTTCCTTGACGCCATCAATAGCCAAATGCGTGTCGGCTCGGGCTTCTTCCCGTCGTTGTTCATACAGGTGTGTGACATAGGGTAATTCGCCCAACGCAAAGTAGAGGGAAGCCGGCTCGACTTTCCACAACTCGGGAAGACTAATTCTCTGTTCGGGTGAAATATACGGCATCCGTTCCTGATAGGCCTGACGCAACCAGGGCCAATCTGTCATGGAGCAAAGAAAAAGAATGGAAGAAAAATCCAGTTCAAGTTCATGAAGTCGAAATGCCATCCAACGGATGCGTTCCCAACGAGGTGACGGGTCTTGAGGAGCCGGCAAAAACGGCAAGGTGGCAGCAGAAAAGGCTGCCAAAGGCACAGTCTTTAAGGTATAAGGATCCGGCCCGACCCAGGAGTCAGAATCGTAGTGTTGAACCTCACGATCAACATAGGCCCGCGGAATCCCCTCCGACATGGCTGATCGTATCCCCATGATCAGCGGTTGACAGGGATCAATCGGCACGTAGGAACAGCTCGAGGTTCCGTTGTCATTTTGTTCTGGCAGAACTACCAAACTGATAACAGGCAACTGGTCAATTCCCTTTTCTACGAGGAATTGCACCGATGGCGGTAGAGGAAGAACCACACAATCAATATGGCGGGACACCATAATTTCGCGGACGACATGGGCCATATCTCCACTTCCATGCACGACAGGCAAGACATGGATACTGGAAGAGAGGGCAAAAATCGTATCTGGGGTCAACGCGGG
>JAUIKP010000503.1 GCA_030430725.1 Nitrospiria bacterium | reverse complement strand
CTGGGTGCAGGCCGGCATCCACTCCGCAAACCAATCGTGGCCGTCAAAAGGTATCGGCCTGATCGATGCCTTCCTACTATGTTTTGTGCGGACTTACCATTTTCAGCTGTGGACGTTGGATAAAAACTGGCCGGCGTTGCCGAATCTTCTGAATTATTTCATTTGCCCGATGCCTGATGATCCGGCCGGCCGCTCCATAGCATACCCTTATGGTGTTATTGAAGAGGATGTGTCACCGACACGTCCCTATGGGATGCCGGGAAAGATGGCAGGACGGGCGCCCTACGCCAATATTCTCAAGGATTAGTATTGGCTGTACCAGCGGAAGCCGCCGGATTCTTTGAAGGCCGGTTGTTGACCGATGCTCATGCCGCCGGGCTTTTCGACCAACAAGACTTTGAAATCCCACAGACCGAACCAGGCGGGGTCCAAAACGTTATGGTAGTGGAGGCCGGTGAGTTTAGGAAGAAGGGGGCCGAGCGCGGTGCCCAATTCTTTTTCCGTGTAAGCGCGGACGGAAAAAGGTTTCTGCAATTCACGGCAAAATCGCCGTAGCGTATAGGCTGCCCCGGTACATAAGACGTTAATGTCCCGTTTCATGCCGAGCAATTGCGGCAGGGTGCAATACTGCTCGCGGAAGCCCAGCCATTTGGCGGCATGGCGTAGATGACTGAACTGCACTTCATATTCGGTGTGACCGGGCAATCTGACGGGAGACGGCCAATCATCTTCGATCCCGAATTCCACCAGGATGGCGCGTCCGCCCGGCTTCAGCACGCGCCAGACTTCTTGTAAAAATTGAATGGCGCCGTAATTGAAAATTACTTCATCGGGAAAGGGTGGCATGAGTGGCAGGCGCATGCGCCGTATAAGGTCCAGCGCTTCATCATGTAAGGGATTCTCGCCTCGAAACGTGAGGAGTTCATCCCCGGTAAATTGGATCGGGGTCATGTCGGCAAGATTTTCATTGTCGATCAATAAATCAACAGAACGGTCCGCCAAGGGCATTCGTTCGGCATTGCCTTGAATGGCCGATGCCGTCCACCCTGCTTGTCGCGCCAGCGAGGTTTGGGACCCCAGAAACGGGCCGGTCAGATCGAGAAAGGTATATTGGATGTCTTTCCGCTCTTCCGCTGAGAGTTCTCCCGCCAGTTCCTTTGAGACATACCCGAGGCCGGCGCCCACTTCCACCAGGCGTTTGGGTTTGGGAGAGAGCCAACCCATTTGCCGCAGGGTATGGCCGAGCAGTCGCCCATAGGTCAGCCCGTTCATGGCTTCGCAGGGTTCGCGAAATAAATGCGAAACCGTCGTTTCGATGATTTCAAAATGGCCGTGGGGCCCTTGGATTCCTTGGACGTGAAATTTGGACAGATGATCTTCGGTTTCAGCCTGGACGTTTTGATGCCACCCTTCCCGCACCTTTTGCAATAACAAATCCCATTTCGCCTCGGCGCTGTGTCCGCTGGGGGGTTCGGTTCCAAAATAGGCTAACGAAAACCGTGGTTGGGCCCACCGTTCTAAATGCCAGCGACCATTCTGTTGGGTTGGGCTGCAAACCCATTTCCCATACTGGTTGAGTAGGGCGCCAATGGTCATTCGGCCATCCATCGCGCCGAGCAGGGCAGCGCCCATACGATTAAGGCGAATCAGGGGTAATTCTTCATCAAGCGGGGCTACCCACCATTCCTCAGTAGCATGCTGATAAATCACAATATCCGGCATGCGCCATGCCCGTTGATTGAGAATGTCTCCCTCAAGGACTTGCGGGCTGACTTCTGCCCATGGATCGGCAATGGGTTGAGAGGCAGGGGAGGGGGTCATGAGGGTGTACTTCTCATTCGAGTCAGCATGCACGGATAAAACGGAAGCTGCCAGGGTACCCCATCGATCCAAAAGGCCGCAACCATTTCTTTCCTTATTCAGGAGGCGGGGGAAAATCCAAAATTTTAGCGCTTACTGCTTTATTGCTGTATGGCCTCGACGGGCTTTTGGGCCAGGATGCTGGCGAAGGCCTCCTGTCCTGTATCGACCTCTTGATAACGCAACACCCGCAGGCCTGGGAGCAGGGTTAATAATTCATTTCGCTCCAAAAGGTATTCTCGATGAAATTCTGGTCGATAGCGCAAATGATCCATTGTATAAGTTTCGATCAAAATCATTCCCTCTGGTTTTAGAGCCGCGGCCATTTTGGGAAACAGATCTCGCTGCAGGTAATAAGTACAAAGAATGACGTCAAAGATATTGGGGGGAATGGTGTATTGCTCCAGGTCGGCGACGACGGTAGTCAAGTTCACGCCGTTTTCGGAAGCGAGGGCTCGGGCTTTGTTGAACCCCGCCTCTGAAATATCGACCCCGGTGACCCGAAAGCCTTTTGTGGCTAAAAAGACTCCATTGCGTCCTTCCCCCATGGCCAGATCAAGGGCAGCCCCTTTGGGTAGAAGATCGACATGGTCCGTTAAGAACGGGATGGGGTCGCGTCCGAATACATATCTCTCGGTTTCATATTTTTTATTCCACCGCTCCTTGTCTGCTTCAGCTCCCCACGAGGAGTCCATGGCCATCATTCCACCAAGGGCGACCGGACACAGAAGCCCCAGAACACATATTTTTAAAAGATTTGGGAGTAGGCGAAAGCGAATCTTTTTCATTTGACCTCCACAGTTGTTGAGAGAACCATAGCCGACTCCAGTCAGGGAATGAAAGAATTCAGCACGTTTCTTGGTGGTCTTTCCCTGTTTCAGTGGGTATTATGGCACCGTTTGGGAGATGAATGACAATTCTAGGAGAAAACAGATGCCCGCCTATGTTGTTACATGGATTCAT
>JAUIKP010000026.1 GCA_030430725.1 Nitrospiria bacterium | reverse complement strand
GAGGAGTGAATCCGGCATGGATACGGGAATTCGATTAGCCTTAACGTTAAGCCAAATCGGGGTGGTGATGGTGGCGGTGCTTCTGACTGTCGCAATACTCACTCTACTGGAGCGAAAGGTATTGGGTTGGATGCAGGATCGGATGGGACCGATGGAAGTCGGGCCTTATGGCATTCTGCAACCGGTCGCGGACGGCTTAAAGCTCTTTTTTAAAGAAGATATCATTCCAGCCGGAGCGAATAAGTTCATGTTTAGCATGGCGCCGGTGTTGTCATTAGTTCCTGCCCTCATCGGATTCGCGGTGATTCCGTTTGGCCCGGATTGGACGGTGGATGTTGGCGGCGTCAACTTTAAACCGTTTGTGATTACCGACATCAATATCGGCGTTCTCTATATCCTGGCGTTTGCTTCAATCGGGGCCTACGGCATTATCTTGGGCGGGTGGTCATCAAACAGTAAGTATTCACTTCTGGGAGGTCTGCGGTCTGCCGCCCAGTTGATTAGTTACGAATTGAATGTGGGGCTTTCAATTGTCGGCGTGTTGCTCCTTTCAAGCTCCCTGAGTCTCGTGACGATTACCAATGCGCAAGCAGGAGGATTTTGGAACTGGTACTTTTTCGGGGGAGGGGGATTCCCTCAAGCCGTGGCGTTCATCGTGTTTATTATTTCTGCGGTCGCGGAAACAAATCGAACGCCGTTTGATTTGCCCGAAGCGGAAAGTGAGTTGGTCGCCGGGTTCTTTACGGAATATAGCGGCATGCGATTCGCCTTCTTTTTTCTGGCCGAATACGGCAATATGATTTTGGTGTCTTGCATGGCGACGGTTTTGTTTTTTGGCGGATGGTATGCTCCCTTTGAGTTTTTACAAGGTCCGGAATCCATCCATTGGGTGACGGGTATATTTTGGTTTGTGTTGAAAGTTTCGAGTTTCTTGTTTTTATTCTTTTGGTTGCGTGCCACGTTACCTCGATTACGATATGACCAGCTCATGCGGTTCGGGTGGAAGGTCCTCCTTCCCATTGCGTTGGCGAATATTGTGTTGACCTCGATCATTGCATTTCTCTTTCCCGGGAACTAAGAAGGTTGAATGGTATGAAAATCAAGGAGTGGGTCAAAACGCTTCTATTTTATGAGATTGCGTTAGGGATGAAGGCAACCTTATCCCATTTCCTTCGTTATAAGCCAATCACCTTGCAATACCCGCATGAGAAGAAACAGTTGCCGTCCAACTATCGCGGCATGCTGGCCTTACTGCGCTACGATGATGGAACGGAAAAGTGCGTGGGATGTGATTTATGTGAGGCGGCTTGTCCCTCACGAGTCATCCGTGTGGTGAGTGCCGAGGTGCCGGGGGAACCCACGAAGCGGTATTCCAAGGAATATTACATGGACATGACCCGCTGCTTGTTTTGCGGATTGTGCGTGAAGGCATGTCCGGTTGATGCGTTGGGCATGACTCAAGAATATGAATGGGCGGTGTATGATAAGCGGCAGCTTCAATTAAATAAGGAACAGCTTCTGGCTATTGGTGATCGCAACTTTCCAGTTCGGGAAAAGCGACTCGAATTTCAACACCCCAATGTGGCCTATTTTAACGTAGGGTTTAAAGAGATTCCTCAAAAAGAACTGTAGCCGTATGGTCTGGCGGTGCTCTCGGTCCACATGCCGGCCAAGGAATATCGCCAGAATTTTTGAATGAACCGGTGATGGAAACGATTGTTTTTTTCTATTTTGCCAGTGTGATTGTGGTAACGGCTGCTCTCGTTGTGGGTCTGAGAAGCCCCGTATTTAGTGCCCTGGCCCTCCTGGTCATGTTCTTCCACGTTGCGGGGCTTTTCGTCACGTTGCATGCGGAATTCCTGGCCGTGATTCAAATCCTGGTGTATGCGGGTGCCATTCTGGTGCTCTATCTTTTTGTGGTGATGTTGCTCAATTTGAAGAGTGAGGTACGTTTTCATCACCAATTGACCGTAGGTCTCTTTCTGGGATGTATGGTCTTTGCCGAGGCGATTCTGTTGGTGGTGAAAGGTGACACGTCGTCATTGGGGCAAAATCTTTCCCCTTCCAGGGAGCCTGCTCAGCTAATGCAGGGCAATACGGAATCGATCGGGGAGCTCCTCTATTCCACGTATCTGTTTCCATTTGAAATTGCGTCTCTCATTCTCCTAGTGGCGATGGTGGGTGCGGTCATCCTCACGAAAAAGGGGATACTGGAGGCCAAGAGTTAATGGACGTTCCGGTGAGCTATTATCTGATACTGAGCGGAATCGTGTTCTCAATCGGGTTGGTGGGGGTGCTCATTCGACGCAATATCATCATCATTCTGTTATCAATTGAATTGATGTTGAATGCCACAAATATTAATTTCGTGGCCTTCTCCTCCTATTTGGGGAATCTTTCCGGGCAGGTGTTCGTGTTTTTTGCGCTTACCGTGGCTGCGGCGGAGGTTGCGGTGGGGCTGGCGATTATCATCGCACTCTATCGGCATTCGGCCAGTACCAACATTGACGACTTCCGGTTGCTGAAATGGTAAGGCGATGCTCTACGCCTTAATTCCTTTACTCCCACTCCTGGCCTTTGTCATCCTCGGGCTGTTCGGCCACTGGATCAAAGACCGAAGCCATTGGGTGGCCGTGCCTGCCGTCCTCGGGTCGTTCCTTCTTTCCATCATGGCGCTTGCCGACGTGGCGGGTGGTCAGGCGCTTCAGATTCCTCTTTATACGTGGGCGGATTCGGGAAACCTTCATATTGCCTTAGGGTTATTCATCGATCAGCTTACGGTCGCGATGTTGTTGCTTGTCACTATTGTGAGTTCGTTGGTCCATATCTATACGATTGGCTACATGCATGGAGAGCCGGGCTACGCCAGGTTTTTTAGCAATATCGCGCTCTTTACCTTTTCGATGTTGATGTTGGTGATGTCCGATAATTTCCTTCAACTGTTTGTCTTTTGGGAAGCCGTTGGTCTTTGCTCCTACCTGTTAATCGGTCACTGGTATGAACGCGAGTCAGCCAGGGCAGCGGCCACCAAAGCGTTTCTGGTGAATCGAGTCGGAGATTTCGGATTCATGTTGGGTATTCTTCTGGTCTTTGTCACCTTCGGCAATTTGCACTATCAGGAGGTGTTTTCTCAGTTGGACCAAAAGTCCGGTGACCTGGTGAATCTCCTTGGTTCTGTCGGAGGTCATTGGGAAATATCGGTGATGACCTTGATCTGCCTTTTGTTATTCGTTGGGGCAGTCGGAAAATCTGCTCAAGTGCCTCTGCATGTGTGGTTGCCGGATGCCATGGAAGGTCCCACTCCGATATCAGCCCTCATTCATGCCGCGACGATGGTGACGGCAGGAGTATTTATGGTTGCTCGATTGGCTCCGGTATTTAACCTATCGCCCGTGGCCATGGATGTGGTGGCAGTGGTGGGTGGAGCCACCATGTTTATTGGCGCGACCATCGCGTTGACCCAAACCGATATCAAACGGGTTGTGGCCTACTCCACACTCAGTCAACTGGGCTACATGATGATGGCCTGCGGGCTGGGTGGCTATATTGCCGGAATGTATCACCTGCTGACCCACGGAGCATTTAAGGCCTTGTTATTCCTCGGGTGTGGATCGGTGATTATTGCTCTTCATCATGAACAAGATATGAAACATATGGGTGGGCTTAAGGATAAGCTGCCTGTGACCTATTGGACCTTTCTCATTGGGGCTCTGGCATTGTCCGGATTTCCTCTCACGGCGGGATATTTCAGTAAAGATGAATTACTCCTGGCGGCCTGGATGTCCAGTGGCCTGGGTAAAGTTCTGGCCGTCTTAGGATTACTGACGGCTCTCATGACGGCTTTTTACAGTTTTCGTTTGGTGTTTGTCACATTTTGGGGCGTATCACGAGTGGATCCTCACCATGTCAAGCATGTGCATGAACCGTCAAAAGCGATGACCTTTCCTCTTCTGATTCTTGCCGTCCTGAGTATTCTCGCAGGATACATCGGAATTCCGGAATTTTTGGCCCCCGCATTTCCTGCATCCGGGAGTGGTGGAGGTCATCATGAAGGATCGGCGGCCATGGGCATTATGGTGACGGCCACCTTAATGGGTTTGCTGGGGATCACCGGCGCCTATTGGGTCTATGTCAAGTCGCCTGGCTTGCCGGACCGTTTGGCGAGTCAGTGGCGATCGTTGTATCAGTTTTCCTTGAATAAATGGTTTGTGGATGAGGCCTATGACCGGACTGTGGTCATGCCTACATTGAATCTCGCGGATCGGTTATGGAAACGGGTGGATATTGCGGTGATTGATGGTGCGGTCAATGGAGTGGCGCGAGCCGTGGCCTGGGGAGGATGGGTGACGCGAAGACTTCAAAGCGGACAAGCACAGAATTATGCGCTGGCCATGACTGTCGGCGCGGCGGTTATTTTAGGTGCGATGATCTTTTATTAGTGTGGCCGGCCGAACGTATGGTGGGGTACTCGTGATGGTTCAACAGACAACTGTATGGCAGGAGATCTTTCAATCGTGACTGAGACGGTCATACCCACAGGGGGGATTCCCTGGCTCACGATCGTGCTTATCCTCCCTCTGCTCGGAATGGTCGCGGTCTTGCTCGCTCATGAGGCACTTTCACGGGCTATTGCGTTGTCGGTCTCCATCCTGACCCTGCTGCTCTCATTGCCTCTGTGGGTTGCGTTTGACAATGCGCATGCCGGCATGCAATTTGTGGAAAAGCATCTTTGGATCGATTCCCCCGCCATTCATTATTCCCTGGGTGTGGATGGAATCAGCATGCCGCTTGTCCTCTTAACCACTTTTCTCACTCCCCTGTGTATCCTCGTCTCCTGGACCTCGGTTCAAACCAGAATAAAAGAATTCCTGATCAGTCTGTTGGTGATGGAGACGGCGACAATCGGCGTGTTTGCGGCTTTGGATTTTGTGCTGTTTTATGTGTTTTGGGAAACCATGCTGATTCCCATGTATCTCTTGATTGGTGTCTGGGGTGGGCCGAATCGGGTCTATGCGGCGATCAAGTTTTTCCTCTATACCCTGGCCGGGAGTATCTTGCTGCTGGTAGCGATTCTGGTGCTGTTTTTTGAAGGTGGGCGGACCTTCGATATTTTGGCTTTAACGCACGCGTCCTATGCCCCTGGGTTGCAATCCCTCTTGTTCTGGGCCTTCTTTGCAGCGTTTGCGGTGAAAGTCCCAATGTTTCCCTTTCACACATGGCTCCCGGACGCCCATGTGGAGGCACCTACTGCCGGGAGCATCATTCTCGCAAGTGTCCTGCTCAAGATGGGAACCTATGGATTCTTACGATTTTCATTGCCCATGTTGCCTGATGCCTCGGTCGCCTATACCCCGTTCATCATGACCCTGTCGGTCATCGCCATTATTTATGGCGCCTATATGGCATTAGCGCAAGCGGACCTCAAGAAACTTATTGCCTATTCCAGTGTCAGTCACATGGGGTTTGTCACCCTGGGGATATTTGCCTTAAATGCCCAGGGAATTGAAGGGGCGATCCTTCAGATGATTAACCATGGCATTACGACCGGCGCTCTCTTTATGTGTGTGGGCATTATTTACGAACGGACCCATAGCCGGCAAATTATGGATAATGGCGGGTTGGCGAACGCGATGCCAAAATACGCGACATTTTTTGTGATTTTTGCGTTGTCGTCGGTCGGCCTTCCAGGCATGAACAGTTTTGTCGGAGAATTTTTAGTCCTGATCGGGACGTTTGCCTGGAGCAAACTGACAGGGACGCTGGCGGCTTTGGGGATTATTTTGGCGGCCGTCTATATTTTGTATTTGGTGCAACGGATGATTTATGGCCCAGCCTCTCCGCAGATGCTTCCCAAATTAACTGATTTGAATGTTCGTGAATTCGCCATGCTGGTTCCGTTGGTGGTGTTGATATTCTGGATCGGGCTCCATCCGAAACCGTTGCTGGATGTGATGCATGCCAGCGTGACGCGGGTCATCGCGTCTCAATCCACCTCGGTCATGGTTCAGCAGGGAGGGGATGCCCCAGGTCACACCCTGGCGATGACCACTGAGCCATCTGGGGATCGGCTCATCATGAAGGGTGCTGTCGCCCCATGACGCTTCCTCTCGCCGATCTTGTTCTCATTCTTCCCGAATTGCTCATCGTGGGCATGGCATGTCTGATTCTCGTTCTTGATCCCATTACCCCTGCACACAAAAAAGATCTCCTGGCGTGGATGAGTCTCAGCGTTCTCTTCGTCGCGAGCGTGGTGACGGTAAGCGGATTTGGTGAGCGGGTGATGGCCTTTAGTGATTTAGTGGTTGTGGATTCGTATGCCGTATTTTGGAAAATGTTGCTGTACCTTGTGAGTGGTCTGACCATTTTATTGTCAATGGGTTACCTCCAAGAGGAAAAGATCCAGCTCGCGGAATACTATGCCTTTGTTCTCTTGGCATTGACCGGAATGATGGTGATGGTATCGGGGGCTGATTTGCTCACGATCTATCTGGGGATCGAATTGATGTCGATTACCCTCTATATTATGGCCGGGTTTAAGCGATTTGAGCTGCGTTCAATCGAATCTTCGGCTAAGTATTTTGTGTTGGGAGCGTTTTCCTCAGGAATTTTGCTCTATGGGATTTCGATTATTTTCGGAGTCACCGGAAGTACGAGGCTTGTAGAAATTGCCGCCGTGGTCAATGGGCGTGGAATTGATGATCCATTAGTGTTTCTTTCGCTCATGCTGCTGATCGTGGGGTTTGGATTTAAAGTGGCGGCAGTACCCTTTCATATGTGGACGCCTGATGTGTATGAAGGGGCTCCGACGTCCGTGACAGCGTTTATGGCGGTGGCTTCAAAGGCGGCCGGTTTTGCCGCGTTCCTTCGTGTGCTTCTGGAAGCCTTCGGGGGAATTAAGCCTGACTGGAATGTATTGATCCTGGTCATGTGTATTATCACGGTGGCCCTTGGCAATCTTGTGGCCATTGTTCAGACCAATGTGAAGCGGATGCTGGCCTATTCCAGTATTGCCCATGCGGGTTATGCCTTGATTGGGGTTGTGGTCGCTGGGTGGGGCGGCACCGGGGCTACAGTTTCGTCTCAGGGCGTTTCGAGCCTGATGCTCTATCTGGCCATTTATTCGTTTATGACGATAGGGGCATTTTCCATGGTGGCCATTTTGCGGAAGGGTGGTCTGGAAGGCGAGGAGATAGAAGATTTCACCGGATTGGCCAAGCGACATAAGGGTGGCGCATTTCTCATGTTGGTGTTTATGGTGTCGTTGGCAGGTATTCCTCCCACTGCCGGGTTCATTGGGAAATTGTATCTTTTCATGGCCGCGGTCAATGCGGGGTTGGCATGGCTGGCAATCATTGGATTGATCTTTGCCGCCATTTCAGCTTTTTTCTATTTGCGCATCGTAATGGTGATGTATATGCGTGAGCCATCCTCCGAACAGGACTTACATACCCGACTGGTTCTTTCCCCCCAGGTATCGTTGGTGCTGGCCTGCGCGGTTGCCGGTGTGTTTTTGCTCGGCATCTTTCCAGGTCCGCTGGTCTCGGTGGCAGATCTTTCCTCTCTCCCTCTTCAATAACTTCCTGAAGGTCTTTTCCACGTCGGTCTTTGGGTGTGTTATCGGGCTGACAAGGTTAATCTGTTTGCCCAAAACCTAATACGACAACTCCGATCACCATCAAGACCGCCCCAACCAACCGTTCTCCTACGTATTTTTCCTTCAAAAATATCCATCCCCAGATGACGGCGAAGAGAATGCTTGATCGCTTGACAGCGATGACGGAGGGAACCGGTCCCAAACTGAGAGCGGTATTGTGTACAAGGAGGCCTATGGTCTGAAACAAGCCGACGAGCAAAAGGATGCCGAGAGTGGTCAGGTGAAGGGCAGATAACTTCGGTGCCGGCAGGAATCGTAGCAAGAACAGAAACCCGATGGTCATCACGCTGGAAATGGAGAGGCTCCAAAAGAGAGGAGAGGAATTCTGTACACCGATTTTGTCGAAATTCGATGTAAGGCTATAAATGAACGCCACGGAAAGCATTCGCCTGGGACCCGGTTCACGGAAGATTGCGAACAATGGCGAAAGAAGACCCTGATGGATTGACTGAATGTGCAGGACATACGCTCCCCCCACAATACAGATGATGCCCAACATATCCTGTGTCGTTGGCATATCCCCGACCAGGAATGGTGAGGTGATCAATAAAAAAAGAGGTGTAAAAGAAACAAAGGGAATGGCCAGGGAAAGATCGGAACTTTGTAAGGCTCTCATGAATTGGAACATGGCCAGGATATTCAATGTTCCTCCAATGAGCAGTGCCCACCCATACTTCGGGCCCAGCGAAGGGAGGGCATCCGTGAACAGCACAATGCTCAGAAGTATGGGAATGGGAGTGGCACCAGCCGCTAACGCCGCCAGTTGAGGTGAGACGGATCGCAGCCCCTGCTTACTCAATAGGTCTTTCAGGGATTCGCTGAGCGCAGCTAAAAGAGCAAAATACATCCAGGTCATGCAGAGATCCCCAATTCAGATCGTGTCGACGTGAAATAATTGATCAAAATTTTGTCTGAATGCACGTGTTTAAAAATGCGTGCCCAGGATCTTACAATGAATATCTGGATGCCTCCAGCGATTTCAGCTGATGTCTCCGGGAAAATGTGGAGACGAAAAAGAATGGTGTCAAAGCCAGGGGGGAGTCGGCGAGGAATTAGGAAGCCAGAGGAGTGGGACAGTGCTGGAGGACTTCCTGGAGAGCCGCATACAGTTGACCGAATGTGGCAGACGAGGAGCTTTGAAGCGGTTGTGAGGGAAGTGAGCAGGTGGCCCCACGTGACAGCAGATAGTGGGTCAGATCCCGCTGGCCGGAAAGGGCGGCAGAATGGAGAGGCGTGATGCCAATGGTATTGGTGGCATCGATTGGAGCGCCGGAGTCCAGAAGGAGGCGAGTCATGTCGGTATCTCCGGTTTGTGCGGCAACGTGCAGCGCAGTCCAGCCTTCCTTAAATGAGGATTGGACCGTTGCGCCGTGAGCTAACAGAAAAGCTGCCATCCGTCGGTGATGTTCTTGCACGGCAATGTGGAGCGGTGTGATGTTCCCTTTAAAACCATCCACCGGGGCACCGTGTTGAAGGAGGAGGTCGGCGATATCCACATGTCCCCCCTTCGCGGCGAAATGGAGAGGCGTCCATTCGGACTGATAAATCGCCTCAGGGTCCGCTCCTTTTTGTAACAGAAGACGGGTTATCGTAAATTGCCCGGATCTGGCGGAAAAATGGAGAGGCGTCGCTCCTTGTCTGGTGCGCTGATTGACATCGGATCCCTGGGCGACCAAATTCTGAGCCAGGGGCAGGTTGCGATCTTGGATGGCTTGAATCAAATCAGGATCTTGGGAGAAAAAAAAGGAGTTCCACTCTGATGCCCATGCATAGGACAGAAGAATGCCCATACATACCACCACATATTTGACCATGGTGAATTCACGAGATTGGGGCATGAGAGAAGGCTTTCCTTGTTTAAAAGATGAATGCGTCCCGCATCAGGAATGTCTCCAATGAGTATCAAGATGTAGCGAACGTTAAAGCGGTGGCCTGTACCATTCCCCATTTGAAGGGGCGCGCCTCTTGTATTCTGCTGGGTGTGCCTGGGAATGGCGCGGGTAAGCCATGCCGAACAATTACCAGTGCTTCGTGGACACACCGAAAGAACCGAGTAGGGAAAGCCCGATATTCAGGAATGGGTAGGGATGCTGAAAATTATGAACGTTCCTGACGAACGCAAAAATGAAAAATTTAGGGACGTAGAGAAGAGAGGAGCCCTGGAGTCTTGGGGTAAGTGTCGGTGAGAGAGAAGCGCGGAATCTATGAGGCCGCGTTTGTTACAGCAGGGTTATTCGTCGGCTGTTCTGTGGCCTCCTGGTCAGGTTCCGTCTGGAGACACGCGAGCTGGTCGGCTTGGAGGAGCAGTCCATCCAAAACCTTGTGCCAATGTGTGGCCGTCCCTAAGGATTTTTCAAAGAGAATGCCCCCTTCTTTGGTTTCCATATTGAGAAAATTGACAACATGAAAGGGTTCGTCCTCATCGTGGATCCACACAATGAGGTCGATTCGTTGGTTGTCTTTTTGGGAAGATAAAGTCTGCCAACTTTTGATCAATCTTTCTGCGTTGGGGTGCATGAGTTTTTGAAATGACAGGAGGGCTTTTGGGCCGGTTCGTAAGGTTTCTTTAAGGACTTCTCCATTTTTCACTAAGAACGAACCCACCAGGCTTGAAATATGAATTAATCGTGGTGGGACCGCAGGACTATGCAAGAGGCAAATTGTGAGAGTTTGATCATTGACGGCAATGCCTCCAACCCCATCGGTTCCCATAAACATTTGTGATGGAATGAAGCTGGTTCCCTGGATCCGGTTTTCTTCTTTTGTATTTTTCGTTGGGTGACTCAGGCTTATGGTGAGCAATATGGCACCAAGAGCAAGACATACCAACAACACAACGAGCATCAGGGTGAAATCCATTTATGAATCCTTATGACTATGAGAGTCTTTACAGTGTTGGAAAATGATCGAAACGGGATATGACTCGTGCGTATTGTGCAATTTTGGTTGTCATCTTAGACCGGAGGTTTTTTGACAACCAGGATGAGGCAGAACATGCAGCAATCCCCTGATACTCATTGCTCTCCTTTGCGCGTACCATGTGAGTAGAAAATGTTGTTGCCGAAATTAAAGGGACAGAGGGGGTGTCCCATATGATGGCACTGCTACTATTTCGGATCGGCTTTCAATGTATTATTTCGGCAGAATCGGAATTTGGCTTTATGGGTGTATGAAGAAATATATTGTGAATAAAAATCAGCTTCTCCCTGATACGAGGTTTGAAAGGAAAATAAAGTCGCTGAAAACCAATACGTTAAGATTGACAAAGAAAGATGTCGATGGTGTTGAATAAGGAAACAAGCCGGCATAGGGTGCTGGTCTTTGGGGCATGATCTGCTGGATTCATTGAAGTTCATCAGGTCATTTGCTAAGCTGGTTTTCCGTTTTTTACCCATCAACAGAGACACGTGGCAGGAGAACATATGGCGAAATTAGGAAAGGCGCTGATCAGCGTATCCGATAAAACCGGTCTAGAGAAAATGGCCAAGGGGTTGGCGGCACTTGATGCGGATATTTTGTCGACAGGCGGTACCGCCAAGATGCTCCGGGACGCGGGGGTTGCCGTGACCGAGGTGGCGGATTACACCGGATTTCCTGAGATCTTGAACGGGAGGGTGAAAACATTACATCCCAAGATTCATGGCGGGTTATTAGGGCGGCGTTCGGTGGATGCGCATGTGCGGCAAATGCAAGAGCAGGGAATTGAGCCCATTGATGTCGTGGTCGTGAATCTCTATCCATTTGAAGCCACCATTGCGAAGCCTGGTTGTACGTTTGAAGAAGCCATTGAAAACATTGATATCGGGGGACCGTCCATGCTCCGGTCAGCGGCCAAGAACCATGAGGATGTCCTGGTGGTGGTCGATCCTCAGGATTATGAGCGGGTTTTGGAGGGCTTGCAGTCCGGAACGGTCTCCTTAGGGTTGCGACGTGAGTTAGCCAAAAAAGTCTTTGACCATACCGCCAGGTATGACAGCCTGATCGCCAGTTATCTCACTTCCAAGTTAGCGGATACCTCAGAGCAAAAATTTCCCTCGTTGTTGTGCCTGTCGTATGAAAAGGTCGATGATCTGCGGTATGGAGAGAATCCGCATCAGGCCGGTGCGGTCTATCGGGATCGACAGACCAAGGAAGCCTCGCTTTGTCAGGCCAAACAACTTCATGGCAAAGCCATGTCCTATAATAATTACTTAGATGCGAATGCGGCGTTGGAACTTGTGAAGGAGTTTGATGATACGGCGGTGGTCATCGTCAAACACAATAATCCTTGCGGAGTCGCCATCGGGGATATGCCGGTGGAGGCTTATGTCCGGGCGCGTGAAACAGATCCGGTCTCGGCCTTTGGCGGGGTGATTGCCTGTAATCGAAATGTCGATCTGGCCATGGCTAAGGAAATCATCTCCACGTTTGTCGAGGTATTGATTGCGCCGGCATTTTCGGAAGAGGCTTTGGCCGAACTTCAACGAAAAAAAGATTTGAGGCTGTTAGCGGTGGGTGGCTTGGAAGGTGCTCAACGGGATGCGTTGGACATGAAAAAAATTGTGGGCGGGATCTTAGTACAGGATCGGGACCTGGGGTCCTTACGTGAGATGGGAGACCTATCCATGCCGAGTGACCGGCAGCCGAGCGACTACGAGTATCAAGCTTGCGATTTTGCCTGGAAAGTCTGCAAGCACGTCAAGTCCAATGCGATTGTCTTTGCCACGTCGACGCAAACCGTCGGTATTGGCGCCGGCCAAATGAGCCGGGTAGATTCGGTAAAACTGGCTCAAATGAAAGCGAATCTTCCCATCAAAGGGTGCGTGATGGCTTCCGATGCTTTTTTCCCATTTCGTGATGGCATTGATGCCGCCGCCGGCGCAGGGATCACCGCCGTGATTCAGCCGGGAGGGTCTATCCGGGATAAGGAGATCATCCAAGCCGTTGATGAGCATAAGATGGCCATGATTATGACGGGCATGCGCCATTTCCGTCATTAACAGGTCCAACCTCGACATTTTTCACCATCTCCCCTGGATCCATTGTTCCGGTGTGTTTGGGGTGCTATTTCTCTGTTTCCCAATCGTTGCAACTTTCTGGATTGATGAGGGAATAGTGGTGGAAAAGAGTATCAGAGCATATCCTGGGTGAACGTAAGAAGACTGGGGCTAGGTTCCTGACCTCCATGGCTTGGAGGGATGACGGGAGGCACAAGTTTTTCGGGTGAACATATTAATCATAGGCAATGGTGGCCGCGAGCATGCCCTGGCATGGAAGCTGGCGCAATCCCCTCGCGTGAAAAAACTCTTTTGCGCCCCCGGTAATGCGGGAATCGCTCAGATAGCGGAATGTGTGCCACTTCAAGCCGATGACATTGGAGGCCTCAAGGATTTTGTACAATCCCGTGAGATCAATCTGACGGTGGTCGGACCCGAGCTGCCGCTCTCCCTCGGCATCGCCGACGAATTCCGAAAATCGCACTTGCGGATTTTTGGCCCCACTCGCAATGCGGCTCTGATTGAATCCAGCAAATCGTTTGCTAAAGAACTCATGGTGCGGGAAAACATTCCCACCCCTTCTTCCCGCACGTTTGACCGGCTGGAGCCGGCTTTAACCTGGCTCGAATCCTGCCCGCTCCCGATCGTCGTGAAAGCCGATGGTCTGGCGCAAGGGAAGGGGGTCATCATCTGTGCGACCAGGGCGGATGCCCGTGAAGCGGTTCGGAGCATGTTGGAAGAGCAGCGATTTGGAGTCGCCGGCGCCCGGGTGGTGCTGGAAGAATTTCTTGATGGAGAAGAACTCACCGTTATGGCCTTTGCCGATGGCCGAACCGTCATCCCCATGATCCCCGCCCAGGATCATAAGCGAATCGGTGAAAGGGATACGGGGCTGAATACTGGAGGAATGGGGGCCTATGCGCCGGCCCCATTAGGAACACCGGAACTCCGGCAACGTATTCTTGATGAAGTGCTGTCTCCGGCAGTCACAGGGTTGTCCCGGGTAGGGAGTCCATTTTACGGCGTGTTATACGCGGGAATTATGGTAAAGGATGGCAATCCCTATGTATTGGAATTTAACGCCCGCTTTGGCGATCCCGAAACCCAGGTGGTTTTGCCACTTTTACAAACAGATTTATTGGATGTGCTTGAAGCCGTGGTTGAACATCGTTTGGACCAACTGCAGGTGGAGTGGCACAATCAGGCAGCGGTGTGCGTGGTATTGACCTCCGGCGGATATCCGGGGTCCTACCAAACGGGATTGCCGATCACCGGGCTGCCGGAAAACGAGTCGAAGTCGGTCATGGTATTTCACGCCGGGACCTCCTATGCCAATGATAAGATTGTCACGAATGGCGGGAGGGTCCTAGGGGTAACTGGGATTGATTCAACCCTGGCCGGAGCCAGAGATCATGCCCATCAGGCACTCGCCCCGATTCAGTTTGAAGGCCGGTATTTCCGTTCAGACATCGGCCACCGCGTGCTGCAGATTCCATCCTGATTCAAAGGCCCTCTGTCGTGGCCACCGTTCTCCCACTCAATTCCCTTCCATCGCCTCAACTGATTCATCAGGTTGCAAAATGTCTGCAGGATGGCGGAGTCGTGGCTGTGCCGACCGACAGCTTTTACGCGCTTGCGGTCAGTCCCTTCAATGACATGGCTTTAGAGCGGTTGATGCAGATCAAAGGTGAACGTAGCCACAAGCCGTTTCCCGTGTTAGTGGGTGACCCGTCCCAACTGAATCAACTGACGGAAGATATCCCCGGTGTCGCTCGAACACTCATGGAAGAGTTCTGGCCGGGTTTGCTCACGCTGGTTCTGCAGGCTCGTTCTACTTTGTCTCCCATTCTGACCGGCGGACAGGGAACCATAGGCGTCCGACAACCCAATGATCCACGAGTCTGCGAACTCATGACGCACACCGGTCCGCTCACCGGCACAAGCGCTAACCGAAGCGGCCAGCCGCCCGCGCAAACGGCGAGAGATGTGATGCACCAATTAGGATCGGTGGTTGATGTGATTGTTGATGGTGGCCCCACTCCAGGCGGTCAACCCTCCACGGTGCTACAAGTCGAACCAGAACTTCGTATCATTCGGCAGGGGGCAATTTCTCGCCTGAAACTTCAAAAAGTTTTTGACCGTAACGGAAAACCTCTTTCCTGGTAGGTTTCTGAGAAATTCTCGTACATCATTGAATGGGTGAGATGAGCCCTCTCCATCATTTGCTCTCCTGTTTTGTCTGCACGGATCGTTGTCTTAAGGCAACCGAGGGAATTGTTGTGCTTAAAAAACCCCCTTGGCTTGTGCTCTGGCAGGCCGGTCACAATTCATTTACGAATGGTTATGGAATCGGGGCGTCTTTGTAGTTTTGAAGCCAAAGGACTTGGTTGTCAAAACCCTGCCCCTTGTGTTTTGCGATCAAATGGAGCACCTGGCGAATCAGGTCAGAAACAGAACATTGTCTGGACAACACAATGCCAGCATGGGGTTGGCCAAGTTCGGCCCATTGTTTGGCAAGAGACAGAAAGTCCTTTCGATCGAAAGTCATCAGTACTCTCCGGTGGCTCCTTGCATAAGTTAGCTGAGCTTCGTCGGGTAGTCCTATATTTCCGGCCTCTTGAGTTGTGAGGCAATCGATGCCGCGCTCACGAAGCATTTTGGCGAGAATAGGGGTTAGGTGTTCGACCAGGTAGAGTTTCATGAGCGTCGCCAGGAGGAACCGGCGAGGAAAATTACGGTTTCCTTTCTACCTGGGCACTCAGCTCCTCGTTGGCTTCGATCTCTGCGTCAATTTCTTTCCGGTTGTCATAGTAGTAGGAAAG